>JBDTAT010000957.1:0-3028 GCA_039924505.1 Bryobacteraceae bacterium | reverse complement strand
GGGTCTTCGGAGAGATGCAGTCCCACCCGCGACTTATCCAGCCGTATCTGATTCCTTTTTGCTGAGCACTATGTCCCTTTAATTGGGCGCGTTCGTATACCAGGCTGACGTAGCAACCTTGTATGCCCGCCGGATCTATGAAGTTCACCTGATCGAGACCGGCAACGTCGCCCGGCCGGCCCGAATCGGAGACTTGCGCCGGCTGTCCGCCGACGTAGATCTGCGCATCCACGCTCAGGTTCCCCGGATCCGGAGTTGCGTCGTCCGCGTTAATCGGTCCCAGGCCTGTGCCCCAGATAATCCCCGTGCCTCAGATAATCAAGGTGTCGCCCGGATTCGCCGCGTGGGTCGCGCCCAGGACGCTATAGTCCGGCTCGGTGACAATGCCCGGATCGCTGCCGGCGGAGTTGATGGTGAAAATACCAACCCTGCCGGCCACTACTTGAATCGGCGCCGAAGCGCTAGTTTGGTTGTTGTACGTCACGGTAATGGCGCCGGCGCCGCTCGGCGTCGTGGAGGGCAAAATGGCGACGGCCTGGTCGGCCGCGGTGTAGACCATCGGCGGATTCACGGTGGTTCCGTTGACGGTCACCTTCATCGACGTGCCGCTCAGCACGGCCGGCAATGGATAGGCGCTGACCTTCACTAGCGTGGACGGTCCCAGATTGCTGCCGTACACGATGAACATCGAGCCTTGTGCGATGCTCGAATTTGGAAGGCCGGCATAGGCGTTGATGGCCGCATTCAATACGCCTCCGGTGGCGATGACGGGTTGCGCTGCCGCCGCGCAGGCCAGCCCTAAAACGATGCCGTTACATTGCAACAGCGCAAAGGGTGCGGCGCGCACCGCCGTCCGAGGCAGGAACCGTTTCGCGCCGCACTCCGTTTTGCGCGAGCTCCCAAGAAGAAATGATTTCATATTCAACGCTCCTTCCATTACGTAATACGTAGCGGCGCGTTGAACCCGGTTCGTGACAGAACGGCTCGAATCGGGTCTTATCGCGCGGCGCGGCGGGAAAAGAGCCAGAAAACGGGCAACCCAAGCAATACAATTACCAGACCTGGCCAAGTAGTGGAGGCGCGGTAGACGAACAGGGTTGCGAGGATGGCGGCCGCTCCCAGAATATAGAGCGCGGGCACCAGCGGATAACCGAAGGCGCGGTACGGGCGGTCGGCTGCGGGCCGGGTGCTGCGGAGGCGGAAGACCGCCGCAATAGTCAGGATGTAGAAAATCAGCTCGGCCGAGATCACATAGTCGAGCAGGTTGCTATACAGATTCCCGTAGGCGTGGGTGGCCGGATTGTACGTGCGCGGCAGCACCAGCGCGGCCGCCCAGGCCCCTTGCAGCGTCAGCGCCCAGGCCGGCACGCGGGCGGCGTTCAACTTGCCGGCCGGAGCGAAAAATAAACGGTCGCGCGCCATCGCATAGTAGGCGCGTGCGCCCGCGAGAATGATGCCATTCATGCACCCGAACGTAGAGACCATAATCGCGGCGGCCATCAGTGGCGCGCCCAGGCGCGGAAAAATGGCTTCGAGCACCGCCGTCGCGACGCGATCCGACGGCGCGTGCTGAATCGCCGCGAGCGGCAGCGTCACCAGGTAGGCGACATTCGCCAGCAGATACAGGCCGATCACCGTCGCCGTCCCGAGCGCTAGCGAGAGCGGCACATTTCGCCGCGGATCTTTTACTTCACCAGCCGTGAACGTGATGTTGTTCCAGGCGTCGGCGGCGAACAGCGAACCGGTTTGCGTGACGCACAACGCCACGAGCATTCCGAAGCCGGTCGCAACATCGAGGCCGGGCACTATGGAATCGAATCCGCGCACGGCCCAGAAATGGCTGAAGTTTTCATGCACGGCGCTCCAATTCCAGCCGAGTAGCAGGCCCAATAATACCAGCGCCGCCAGCGCTCCCGTCTTCGCCGTTGTGAATACGTTCTGCACCAGTTTTCCATAGCGTAGGCCGCGCGTGTTCGTCCAGGTGAGCAGACCGATCAGCGCAACGGCCACCAGTTGGGCGGTCGATAACGACACAGCATAGCCGCTGGAGAGATGAACCGGCGGCATCAGGTAATTGTCCTCGGAAATCGACGGCCACAGCACTCCGAGAAACCGGCCGAACGCCACACCGACCGCCGCGATGGTGCCGGTTTGAATCACCAGAAATAGCGTCCAGCCGTAGAGAAAGCCGGCCAGCGGCGAAAACGCCTCGCGGAGATACACGTACTGTCCGCCGGCGCGCGGCATCATGGACGCTAGCTCGCCATAGGAAAGCGCGCCGGTTACGGTGAGTATTCCGGCGATGACCCACGCCACCAGCAGCCAGCCCGGCGCGCCGAGTGTGCGCGACATATCCGCCGACACAATGAAGATGCCCGATCCGATCATCGAGCCGATGACCACCATGGTGGAATCGTAGAGGCCGAGGCCGCGGGTAAACTCGGTGTCGTGAGAAACGGCGGCGGCCGAGGGGCCTGCGTTCGCTTCGGGCATAATGAGCAATATGACCACACTCGCACTCCCTCTGGCTAGTGACGCGCTGGACTCTTCGTATCGCATCGAAGGCGTGGAAAACGTGCTGACACCGGCGCTGGCGATTTATCCGGAAATTGTGGATGCGAACATTGCCGCGACGCTGCGCGTGCTCGGTGGCGATGCCAACCGCTGGCGGCCGCACGTGAAGACGTCGAAGCTCGGCTTCATCATGCGGCGGCTCGTCGCGGCGGGCGTTGTAAATTTCAAGTGCGCGACCACGCTGGAGCTATCGGCGGTGTGTGACGCCGGCGCGCGCGACGTGCTGGTGGCCTATCCTTTAGTGGGCGCAGGGGCGCGGAGGGTGCGCGAAATTGCGGAACGATATCCGCAGGTCCGAGTGTCCGCATTGGTCGAGAACGCGCAACAGGCGGAGCCGTGGGCCGGCAGCCGCGTGGGACTTTTTCTGGATGTGAATCCGGGCATGGACCGCACCGGCATCGCGCAGGATCGTAAAGACGAAATCGTCGCGGTGATTCGCGCGATCCTCGCGCGC
>JBDTAT010000956.1:0-2955 GCA_039924505.1 Bryobacteraceae bacterium | reverse complement strand
AATGGCAACGTCAAAATTTATCGCGAGGCAGTCGGCGATGCAGATGCTCGGACGGCAGAGGGTATCCGGGGGCGGGAAGGCGGCGCCGCGGGATCTGATGGAGCGGGTGCGCGCGGGCCTACCCTATTCCGCGCTTGAGTCGTTGATGCGCACGCTCTCCTTGACGCGGGAAGAAGCATCGGCCTCGCTCTCGGTGCCGGCGCGCACGCTGGCGCGGCGGAAGCGCGAACACAAGTTGAGCGCGGAAGAATCCGACCGGCTGTTCCGGCTGGCGCGCGTGGCGGCGCGCGCAACCGAGGTGTTGGGCAAAACCGAAAGCGCGGCGAAATGGCTGCGCGCTCCGAACCGGGCATTGGGGGGCGCGGCGCCGCTCTCGGTGTTGGACACCGATCCGGGCGCGCAAGAAGTAGAACAGATTCTCGGCCGCATCGAGTGGGGCGTATTCAGCTAGTGCGCCGCCACATACTGGATTTGACAATCACCCCCTGTCGCCCATTCCGAGCCGCGATTGTGAGGGAGCGGTTGCCGATTGAAGCGCCGAGACCGGGAATTAACGTTTACGGTATGAGGACGGCGCGTTAGTGCGCGTGTGGCGCATTTGTCCGAAGGCCTATGCTCCATCGGCGTTCGACGGAGAGGGCGCGCGCCGGACGGGCGGACGGTGGAATCGCGTGGGCCTGCGCATGATATACACGGCCGAGTCGCTCGCCTTGGCGGCGCTGGAATATTTCGTTCATCTGAGCGCGGATTATCCCGAGCTGAAACTCGCCGTCATACCGGCCGAAGTGCCGCCGGAGGTTATCATCAAGCAACTGCGCGCCGCGGACCTGCCGGCAAACTGGCGGGAGTATCCGGCGCCGGCGTCCTTGCGGGGAATTGGCGCTCGGTGGCTCGACTCAGGCGAAACGGCTGTTCTGGCGGCGCCGTCGGCGTTGATCCCGCAGGAGCGGATCTATCTGCTGAATCCCGCGCATCCGCACTTCACCCGCATTGCGATCGGCAAGCCGGAGGCGTTCGCGTTCGACCCGCGAATGCGAACATCGCGATGAAGACCCGGTTCTGGGCGCGGCTGCGGGCGGCGGTGGAAAGCAGCGTGCGCCAGCAGGTAACCCGCGCCGGGCTGCTGTATACCTTCACGATTATTCTCGTGGCGATGGCGGCGTTCGCCTCGGCCAACAATCTGTTATTTCTGATTCTGGCGGCGATGCTCGCCACGCTGCTGGTGTCCGGATTGATCAGCCGGCTGTCGCTCGCCAGCCTGGAACTGGACCTGCTGTTGCCGGAACACATCCCGGCGCGGCGCAAGGTGGCGGCGCGGATCGTGGTGCATAATTTGAAGCGCTGGATGCCGTCGTTTTCCATCCACCTGTCGGGCCTGGCCGGAACCGGCTTCGACAAGATCCTGTACTTTCCGGTGATCGCGGGCGGAGGCTCGCTCGAAGAAACGGTGGAATTGTATTTCGCGCGGCGCGGCACGCATCGCGAAAACAGCTTTCAATTTTCGACGCGGTTTCCGTTCGGGTTCACCGAGCGGCGCATTGAAGTAACGCTGCGCCGCGACATTCTGGTGTACCCGCCGGTGGATGCGCAAGCCGGCTTCGAGGAATTACTGGCGGCGCTGACGGGCGAAATTGAGGCGCATTATCGCGGTAGCGGGCACGACTTCTATCGCATCCGGCCGTACGAAGCGTCGGAAAGCGCGCGCCATGTCGACTGGAAGGCGACCGCACATACCGGCGATCTGCAAGTACGCGAATTCGCGCGGGACGAGGAGCATCTGGTAGCCATCTATCTGGATCTGGACACGGCGCCGGAACACGCGGAGTGGTTTGAGAAGGGCGTCGATTGTTGCGCGTTTCTGGCGTGGAGCATCGCGCAATCTGGCGCGCGCATTCATTTCCGTACGCAGGAGTTTGACGCGAGGCTGCCGGAAGAAGGGGATATTTATACTATCCTGAAATATCTTGCGTTGGTGAAACCTGCGTGGGGAAAAGCGGCCACTGGCCCGGATGATGAAAACAGTTTTCAGATCGCGATCAGCCCCAACCCGGAACGCCTGGCCTCGCTCGGTTGGGGCGCCGGCGAGGAGCGTAGCGCTTGCCTGCTGGGCCTGGACGCTTTTGCTGGCGCAGCTACCGGGGCCCCCAGCGGCGCCGCCCGCGAACCAACTGCCGCCGATAAAAACGTCCATCACCGTCACTGGAACGATCGCGGCTGAGGCGCCGGCATCCATCACGGTGCTGACCAATCGGGAGCTGCAGCAAACACCGGGAGTGAATCTCGACGACCGGCTGCGCGCAGTGCCGGGGTTCAGTCTGTTCCGCCGCTCGTCAAGTCTGGTGGCGAATCCGACGACGCAAGGCGTTTCACTGCGCGGAATCGGCTCCACCGGCGCCAGCCGCACGCTGGTGCTATGGGATGGCGTGCCGCTGAACGATCCCTTTGGCGGTTGGGTGTATTGGGACCGCCTGCCCGTGGATGAGCTGGAGCGCGTGGAGATCTCGCGCGGCGCCTCCACCAGCGTGTTCGGCGACCTGGCGATGGGCGGAGTTATTTCCACATTTACGCGTCCGGCGGCGGAGCCCCGGATTTGGGCGGGTTATGAAGGCGGCAGCGACGACACGCAGGAGATTTCGGCTGGCGCGTCGGATCTGTGGAACCAGCGAGTGGCGGGGATGGCGGAAGTGCGCGCTTTCAGCACCGATGGCTATTTCATCGTGCCTTCCAACTTGCGCGGCGCCGTCGACCAGCCGGCGAGTTTGCAATTCGTCGCGGGCGTGGCCAAGATGGATTTCATTGGGCGGCAGCAACGGCTGGCGGTGAAGCTGGACATTCTGGCGGAGTCGCGCGGAAACGGGACGGTGTTGCAGAATAACTCCACCAGCCTGGGGACGCTTTCCGCCAATTATTCGCACGATAGCGAGCACGATGGCATCTCCGTGCTGGGGTATCACA
>JBDTAT010000955.1:0-3913 GCA_039924505.1 Bryobacteraceae bacterium | reverse complement strand
TGCTGTTCAATTCCGGATCCCGATGCCGCAGCTCCTCAATTTTTTTGACCGCATGCAGCACCGTGGTGTGATGTTTCCCCCCGAACGCGCGCCCGATTTCAGGCAGGGAAGCATGCGTTAATTCCTTGATCAGGAACATCGCGATTTGCCGCGGCCGCGAAATATTCCGCGCGTTCGTCTTCTGCTTCAGTTGCGCCGGTTGCAAGCTGTGCCGCTCCGCCACGGCCTTCACAACCATTTCCATCGTGATCCGTTTTTCCTGCCCATGCACCAGGTGCTTCAGAACCTGCTGCGCCATCGGTAACGTAATCTCGCTCCCTGTTACCGACGAGAACGCCAGCAGCTTGATCAGCGACCCCTCCAGTTCACGCACGCTCGATTTCGTCTTCGTCGCGATAAAAATGCGGACATCCTCCGGCAGGTGGATCCCGTCGCTTTCAGCCTTCTTGTCCAGAATCGCCATCTTCGTCTCAAGGTCCGGCGGCTGAATATCCACCATCAGCCCCCACTCGAATCGCGTCCGTAGCCGCTCCACCAATCCCGGTGTATTCTTCGGTGACGAGTCGCTCGAAATCACAATCTGTTTCTGGTGGTCGTAGAGCTCGTTGAATGTATGAAAAAACTCCTCCTGCATCCGCTCCTTGCCCGCCAGTATCTGAATGTCGTCCACCAGCAGCACATCGGCCGAGCGGTAGTGCTGATGAAACAGCGGCATCTTCTCGCTCTTGATGCACGACACCATTTCATTCATGAACCGTTCGCTCGACGTGTAGACGATCTTCATGGCCGTGTAGTGGTCCAGCAGCGAGCGTCCGATGGCATGCATCAGATGCGTCTTGCCCATCCCCGACCCGCCATAGATGAAGAGCGGATTGTAGGAGCGCGACGGCGTCGTCGCCACCGATTTCGCCGCCGCGTGGGCAAACTGGTTGCAGGTCCCCACCACGAACGACTCAAACGAAAATTTGGGGTTTAACTGGCTGCCCGGCGCCTGGAACGTGACGTCGTCGCGCCAACCGCCCGTCGATCGCGCGGCCGATGCCGCCTGGATTTCATATTCCACCCGCTCCACCGGCACACCCAGTTCCCGGATCGCCGCCTGCACCTGCTCCCCGTACTCCTGCTCCATCCAGACTTTCGTCGCTTCGTCTGGCACCCGTACTACCAGAACGCGGCCTTCCGGCCGCTCGCACGACGTCTTCGCTACCCAGTTCTGAAATGCCTCCGTCGTGATTTTCGTCGCGATCCGGAGCTTGATTTGCTCCCAAATATTCATGCGTGCTCACCCCAATCGCGTGCCAGATTCACGTCGGAAGCCTCCCCGAAACCCGTTGACAGAGGTTTTCCACATAATTTCCACAACCTGTGGAAATCCTGGACCTCCAGCGTTCGATTCAGAGTGGAACCGATGGCCGCGGACGCTTGCCAACGACAGCCGAAACCGCGTTCAGCGCGCTCGCGGAAACTCAGTCTAGCACAGAACCCAATGCCCGACGCAAGCATTTTGTGAAACTGTGAGTTATTGTTTTCAGTAGCTTACAACTTCACAAAAAATACTATAGTTGTAGTAAAACATTCTGGTAATCGCTTGTTGGCGGAGTTGACATTTGTTCGTCATACACCCGAATCAACACCCTGAAGTGGCGCATCCCGGGCGAATTTCCTGGCCGCCGCCGTCCCCGTTTCCAGGTACTTTTCCGGACAATATCACGCTGTCCCACCCCTCCCCATCCATGGCAATTGACAGAACCTCCGCCGCCGCGCGAAAATACAGGTTGCCGCCCGTGCGGGAGTAACTCAGCTGGTAGAGTGCAACCTTGCCAAGGTTGATGTCGCGGGTTCGAATCCCGTCTCCCGCTCCAATCTTTTCTCACCGGCTTTCTTCCAACACCCGCCAGAATTGCGCCGCCACACGGTCAATCGCGTGATGTTCGGCAATGTGCGCAGCCGCCCTCGCCCCAATCTCCCGCGCCGCCCCGGGCGATATCGCCATCCAGCGCATGTATTCGGTCAGCATGTCGATTTCCGCGTCCCCCGTGTCCACCCGCACGCACGCGCCCTCGGGAATCCGGCTGGTCTCTTCACCTTCAGTCACCATCACCGGCTTCCCGATTCCCATCAGCCGGATCGCAATCCCGGACGACTCGCCCGCTGCCGGATAGCGCAGATTCACGCACGCATCCACGGCCGCGGCGTAGCGCCAGAAGTCCGGCTCCTTTAGAAATCCAATCCGTCGCACGCCCGCCGCTTTCACTGACGGCTCTAGCGATCGCGCCAGATCCGTCGACACGAAATCGCCCGCAATCAACAGTCCGGCCCGCGGCATCTCTCGCCGCACGCGCTCAAACGCCGCCACCACGCTGGCCAGGCGTTTCGATTCGCGCAAGTGGCCGAACACGCCGAACAGAAAATCGCCGGCGTCCATTCCCATCCCGCGCCGCAGTTTTTCCACGTCCGCGCGATCCACCGCCTCCGGCTGGACAAACAAATGCGGTATCTCCACCACGCGAGCCGCCTCCGCATGCGCCCGAACTATCCGCGCCGCCGCCGGATTGTGGACCACCACTACCCGCGCGCTCTCTACCGCGCGCCGCAACATCGGATACTCGAAGTACCGCGGATCGGCCGCCGAACGCGCCCGGTCCCGCCACAACGTCTGCCCTAACCCGCGATTCCACTCCCCGTAGTTGTAAACGAACTCGTCTATATAGGCGCGCTCCGTTAACCCGCCCAACAGAAAATGGTGCAGCACCGCGTCGTGCAACACCACCACTCCCGGCCGCTCCAGCGCTTGCTCGTAAGTCGCGCGGTGCAACTGGTTGTTCCCCAGATGATAGAGCCGCGTGTCCGCCTCCGCCGCCCCTATCTCCACGCGCCCCAACTTGCGCATCTCCCCGAGCAGCGCGGCCGCATAGTCCGCCACGCCCGTCCGCGCCGGCGGCAGCGGCGCGAAAAACCCGGCCGTCACGCTTTTATCCGTGGACCGAACAGCGCCGTCCCCACGCGCACCTCCGTCGCCCCCTCTTCAATCGCCGCCTCCAGATCGTGCGACATGCCCATCGACAGTTTCGCCAATCCGTGCTCCCGCCCGAGCGCTGCCAGCCGCCGGAAATACGGCCGCGTTTTCTCCGCGTCGTCCGACCATGGCGGCATCGTCATCAGTCCCGTCAACCGCAGGTTCGCGCACTCTCGAATCGCCGCAATCAACGCCGGCAACTCCTCGGGCGCCGCCCCTTCCTTCGCGGCTTCTTCAGACAGCTTCACTTCAATCATCACTTCCATCGGCTTCCCCGTTGCGTCCAGCCGCCGCGCCAGCTTCGCCGTATCCACCGTCTGAATCGTGTCGAAAAGTTCCGCCGCCAGCTTCGCCTTGTTCGATTGCAGATGTCCGATCAGGTGAAACCTCGCGCCTTCAAGCGTCCCCAATTCCGGCCGTTTCTCCGCGAACTCCTGCACGTAATTTTCGCCAAACTCCCGCATCCCCATCTCGTAGGCTTCGCGCAATACGGCCGCCGGAAATTTCTTCGTAACCGCCAGCAGCGTAATCTCCTCACGCCTCCGCCCGGCTCGCCCGGCTGCCTCCGCCACGCGCCTCTCCACTTGTTCATAACGTTCCCGCAGCACAGCTACCATGATAAAGACGACGCGAAGACGCTGCAAAATTCGGAAAGGCGTGTGTTCCCCAAAACAAGCGCGACACACTATACTAAAGTCCAGATGCGTCCCCTTCCGAGCCGTGACCGTAAGGGAGCGGTTGGTATGGTTATTTCGTGACAACCGGTAAGGTCTCCCGCGGCGATTCCGCGGAAGCCTGCCTGGCAATCGAGCGTTTTCTCAAAGCCAGCCGTCAACCCATCCTGTTTGAGCCCGGCGAGGAATCGTTCCCCATCTCCGCCGATAATTTCTCCCTCGC
>JBDTAT010000954.1:0-3391 GCA_039924505.1 Bryobacteraceae bacterium | reverse complement strand
CCGGCCTGCCGGAAAACGTGCTCAAGGAAGTGAACCGTGAACTTGACCGGCTCGGTAAGCTACCCGCCGGCCAGCCGGAGGCCAGCGTCATCCGCACGTATCTGGAATTCGCGCTCGACTTGCCATGGAACGTGCATAGCGACGTCTCGCTCGATATCGCGCGCGCCCGGGAAGTCCTCGATGCCGACCACTTCGGTCTGAAAGAAGTGAAGGAGCGCATTCTGGAACAGCTCGGCGTGTTGAAGCTGAATCCGGAAGCCAAGGCGCCCATCCTTTGCTTCGTCGGCCCTCCCGGAGTCGGCAAGACTTCGCTGGGACAGTCGATCGCGCGGGCGCTCGGCCGCAAGTTTGAACGCACCAGCCTCGGCGGCATGCACGATGAAGCCGAGCTGCGCGGCCATCGCCGCACCTATATTGGCGCCATGCCCGGACGCATTCTGCAAGCCATTCGCCGCGCCGGCGTCAACAATCCGGTGCTGATGCTCGACGAGGTCGACAAACTCGGCCGCGATTTCCGCGGCGATCCCGCGGCGGCGCTCCTTGAGATTCTCGATCCCGAACAGAACCGGGAGTTTCGCGACAACTACCTCGACCTGCCGTTCGATTTGTCGAAGGTCTTGTTCATTACCACGGCGAACGCGCTCGACACCATTCCCGGTCCCCTGCGGGATCGCATGGAGATTCTGCGTCTGGCCGGCTACAGCGAAGAGGAGAAGGCCCAAATCGCTGTCCGCTATCTGGTTCCGCGCCAAATGAAACAAACCGGTCTGAAGGAAGATCAGTGCGTGCTGCCACCGGAGACGTTGGCGAAGCTGATCTCCGGATACACGCGCGAGGCCGGCGTGCGGCGTTTGGAACAGGTCATCGGCAGCGTCGCCCGCAAGGTCGCGTTGCGCTTTGCCGAGGGCCACGCGGAATCCATCACGGTGAAACCGGAAGACCTCGATGAAATGCTCGGACCGGAGCGCTTCAATCTGGAGCAGATGCGCAAAAATGCGCCTCCCGGTGTGGCGACCGGACTCGCGTGGACCGAAGCCGGCGGCGACGTGCTTTATATTGAGGCGACGTTACTGCCGCATGGCAAGGGGCTTACGCTGACCGGCCAACTCGGCGAGGTGATGCAGGAATCCGCCAAGGCGGCGCAAAGCTACATCTGGTCGCACGCCCGCGAATTGGGGATCGACCCGGTGCGCCTCCGCACCTGCGGCCTGCACATTCACGTTCCCGCCGGCGCCATTCCGAAAGATGGACCGTCGGCCGGTGTCACCATGGCGACCGCGTTGACCTCGCTTTATAGCGACCGGCCGGCCCGCACCGACACCGCAATGACCGGTGAGATTACGTTAACGGGCTTGGTGTTGCCCATCGGCGGCGTCAAGGAAAAAGTGCTAGCCGCCCGGCGCGCTGGTATCCGCCGCGTGATCCTGCCGCGTCCCAACCAAAAGGACCTCCGCGACATTCCCGAAGCGGCCCGCAACGAGATGGAGTTCATCTTCGCGGATCGCATCGAAGACGTTCTGGCCGCCGCCATCCCAGCCGTCAACACAACCAGGGGATCCCGCGCCGCGTAATATGTTTCAGAGCCGCGATCGTAAGCAATCGGTCGCGGCTCACACTCTCTACTTCTCCTCCAACCGCTCCAGTCCCTTTTCCTTCAACCGCCGGTTCAGATACTCGCGATAATCTTTCTTCAATTGCGGGTCCGGCGGGCTGGGATATACCTGGCTCGATTTATATTTGCCGGTGTCGAACATCTTCTTCGTCCACTCATCGTGGATGTGTGTAATCTCCGCGCGGTCGAGAACTTCCTTCACCATCTCCGGCGGCACGAAGTAGACGCCTTCGCGATCGCCGAATACCACGTCCCCCGGCATTACCGTCGCGTGGCCAATCCGCACTGGGATATTGACGCCGGTCAGCATCACGTTCCGAATCGGTGTCGGGTGCGCCTCGCGATAATACAGGCCCATCGGGATCTCGAAAATTCCATCCAGATCGCGGATGGATCCGTCCACAACGAAGCCGGTTTTCGTCGCCATGTAAACCGCCGTCGCCAGGTTGTCGCCAGTGACCGTTCCGCCCTCGACTTTGCCGAATAAGTCGAACACCGCGACATCGTTGGTTTGCAGCGTGTCGATCACCCGCTGGTGCGAGTTGTGGCCCAAACCCCTGGCGCGCGCCGCAGCCTCGCCCGGCCCGGCGACATCGGCGCGGTACGGCATGAACTGCGCCGTCACGGCCCGGCCGATCAATTTCTTTTCGGGATGCAGAATTTTGAAGTTGCCTTCGTACTGGTTCGGGTAGCGATCCTGCAGCACGGCCCAGATTTCTTCGGCGGAGAGATCGTCGAATTTTTTCAGCAGCTCGTCGGGCACCTTCGGACGTCCGTCTTCGAACCGGCCGAAAGGATTCTTCGCAGTGTATTCGACCATCTGGTCGTGCGACAGCGTGAAGACCTGCGCCTGCGCCAGAAAGCCGGACGCGATTAGAACGGTGAGCGGAAATCTGGAGATCATCCAGAGCAATCTATCACAGTTTACTATTCGCGGGTCAGCGCGACGACTCCGGGTAAGTCGATGCCCGACAGGAATTCGAGCGATGCGCCGCCGCCCGTGGAAACGTGAGAAATTTTGTCCGCGACGCCGGCCATCTTCACTGCCTTTTCCGAATCGCCGCCGCCCACCACCGACACCGCGCCCGATCCGGCGACCGCTTTCGCCACCGCGACCGTTCCTTTATCGAACGGCGGTTTCTCGAACACGCCCATCGGTCCGTTCCAGATGATCGTTTTTGCCGAGCTGATCGCTTTCGAGAAGGCCTCAATCGTCTTCGGTCCGATGTCGAGCGCCATCATTCCATCGGGAATCGTTTCGACGATCTGGAACTCCGCGCCTTCCTTCAGCTCCGCGGCCACCACATGGTCGAGCGGCAGCATCAGTTTATCGCCCGATTCGGCGAGCAGCCTTTTGGCCAGCTCTACCTTGTCGTCTTCCACCAGCGACTTGCCCGTCGGCAATCCCTGGGCCTTCAGAAACGTGTACGCCATCGCGCCGCCGATCAGCAAGCGGTCGACGAACTTGCGCAGGTTTTCGATGACCTCGATTTTGTCGGAGACTTTCGCGCCCCCCAAAATCGCGATGCACGGCCGCTCCGGCGTCTTGGTCGCCTTCGTCAGATACTCGAGTTCCTTGTTCATCAGCAGACCGGCGGCGGTGTGCGGCACAAATTGGATCATGCCGACCGTGGACGCATGGGCGCGATGGGCCGATCCGAATGCGTCGTTCACGTACACATCGCACAGCGCGGCTAGCTGCCTGGCGAACGCCTCGTCGTTCTTTTCTTCCCCGGCGTGGAAGCGCAGATTCTCAAGCAGCAGAACTTCGCCCGGTTT
>JBDTAT010000953.1:0-4013 GCA_039924505.1 Bryobacteraceae bacterium | reverse complement strand
CAAAGAGCATCTACGTGTCGCAGGATGGGAGCATGTTTATCGGCGGCTCGCTCGCCAGCGGCGGGCACGGGCTGATGATCGGCGTGAAGGCCTACGCTAATAACGCGACCAATGCGAATTGGACCGGTTTCTACTGGGGCGCTGGGTTGCGAATGGACTCAAATGGCTTCGAGGCGTTCAGCGGTTCGGCCAACTCCACCGGAGCCGGCAGCGTGGTGTGGTACCGGCGTCTGGTGTTGGGCGCGGCGGTGGAGGATTTTACGCCGGTCCACAGCTATAATCTGACGCCGGATGGCTCAGGCACGGCGCTGGGCGCGGACGTGGCGCTGGCGGCGACCGGAAATGCGTTTGTTGGCAGCGGCGTCCAGCCCGGCGATTCGGCCGCCTACGAAATTTATTTTGGCATCCGGATGCCGGCGCAAACCGGGACTGGCGTCTTCCTGAATCCGCAGGGCATTTTTAACGCGGCCAGTTTCGCGCCTGCGGGGAATCCAGTATCGCCCGGAGAGTTCGTCACGCTGTATGGCTCCGGCTTTGCCACACAATCGGCCACCGCACAGCTTCCCTTCCCGACGACTCTTGCGGGCGTTCAGGTGCTGGTGAACAATCAGTCCGCGCTGCTTTACCGCGTCGACACGGCCTTAGGTCGGATCGATTTGGTAATTCCGTACGAGGTGACAGGCCAGACAGCAACGTTCGTAATCCTCGCAAGCAATGGCTCCAAGTCGAATGCCGTGGATATTCTACTCGCGAGCACGTCACCCGGGGTCTTCAGTCAGGCCAGCAACGGCATTGGTGCTGGCAGCATTCGTAACTCCGACAACAGCATAAATTCGCCAACCAATCCCGTACATCCCGGTGATTTCGTGGAGATTTTTCTGACGGGGATGGGCGCGGTGACGCCGCCCGTGAAGGACGGATTCGCCGCGCCAACCAGCCAGCCGCTGACGACCGGGCCGCTCGATGTGTACGTCGGCGGCGCGCCGGCCAACGTTGTCTTCCAGGGTCTGGCGCCGGGCTTCGCTGGACTCTATCAGATTAACGTGCAGATTCCCGCCAACGTCGTGCTGCCGACCACTTCCAACGCCGTGCCGCTGGCGATTCAAACCGCCGGGGCCTTTACGGACCTGGTCGATATTGCGGTCACCCCCTGAATACGTGCCGGCCATCGGTGTAAGTACGGCTAAGCACGGCCTAAGTAAAAACAATTTTAAAGAATTCGCCGAACGTGACGATGGTTGGGTGGGGGCAAAATAATGGCGAAGAGCGCCAAGATTTCGCAACCCCACCAACGACAACCGGCATGAAAGTTCTATGGATCGCATCCCGACACAGACAGCAGCAGGACGGGGACCTGCTAGCCAGCCTCAGCGAATTTTCGATCGAAGTGGCGGACGGGCCGCTGGAGGGGCTGGGGCAACTCCGAGGCGCGCGCTTCGACACAGTAGTGGCAAATTTTCCGCTACCCGGCTGGACGCAGGACGAGTTGCTGGAGGAGCTGCGCCGGATTGACGCGGTCACACCGGTTCTTATCCGCGACGCCGGCGCCAAGCTCGCGGACGCGGTCCGGTTAACCAAACTTGGGGCGTTTCACTTCTTGGATCGCGAAACGCCGCCAGACGCCTTGCGGGCCATGCTCACCGAAGCCGTCGAGTACCGGCGCAGCCGGGAGCTGGCATTGTTCGGCGACGCGTTATCGCAGGATCCATGGCGGCGATTCCTGGTTGGTGAAAGCCAGGCGATGAAAAACGTCGCTCAGGTGATCCGGCTGGTTAGCAACCGGCGCGCGACGGTGCTGATTGGCGGCGAAACGGGCACGGGCAAGGAGATGGTGGCGCGGGCCTTGCACCTGGCCAGCGGACGGGCCCATCTTCCGATGGTCGCCATTAATTGCAGCGCGCTGCCCGAAAGTTTGCTCGAAGCCGAACTATTCGGCCACGTGCGGGGCGCCTTCACCGGAGCCATCAACCAGCGCGTCGGCCGGTTCGAGCAGGCCCATCGCAGCACGCTGTTTTTGGACGAGATCGGTGACATGCCGCTCGAAACGCAGGCCAAGCTGCTGCGCGTGCTGCAGGAGCGCGAATTCCAACGGGTTGGCAGTTCGGAGACGGTGCGCGTCGACGTGCGCGTAATTGCGGCCTGCAACGTCGATCTGGTGGAGAGAATCGGTCAAGGACGTTTCCGCGAAGATCTCTACTACCGCCTGAACGTGGTCCCGATCCAAGTGCCGGCATTGCGCGACAGGCTGGCCGACATTCCGCAACTGGCGCTGCATTTCGTGGATAAGATCTGCCGTCAGGAGGATCTTCCGGCTAAGCGGATTACTCCCCAGACTCTAGACCGGCTGCGATCGTATTCATGGCCGGGAAATGTCCGCCAATTGGAAAACGCCGTGGAGATGGCCATTGCGCTGAGCGGAGACCGCGACATTCTGTTCCCGTCCGACTTCCCGCTGCCTTCGGCCGCGCAATGGAAACCGCCCGCTTCGGCGGCGGATGCTCCATCCGTGTGCGTGCCCGATGAAGGTCTCGATTTCGAGCGGATTGTCGGTGGGATTGAGCGGAGTATTCTCGATCAGGCGCTCCGTAAATCGGGCGGCAATAAGAAGCAGGCGGCCGAACTGCTGCATTTGAAGCGGACCACGCTGGCGGCAAAACTCAAGAGCCTGGAAGCGGTGCTGAACTGACATTGGGTTCAGCCGGCGACGGCACTTCGCGCGCCTTCACGATAAACCGGCGCGGCGCCGCGCCCACGTAGTAGAACGGGTAGCAGGTCACCAGCGTCAGCGTATTGAATCCCGAAGCGCGGAGGACCGCCACATCGTCCGGCTGAACAATCTGTAGCGAGTCGACGACATATTCATAAGCGCCGTGCGGCGTTTCAAATCGAATGATATCGTTGCGGTGGATATCTTTCAGGCCGCGGAAGAAACTGTCGCGATGGGCAGCGACCGCGACATTTCCCGCCGCGCCGGGCAATGCCGTGCCCGGAATGTGTCCGATGGCCTTGCGGAGCGTTCCGCTATCCACGCCCTCGCGCACGATGGCGTTCATGCCGAGCCGTGGAATCGTCAGCCGCCCAATCAATCCGTGATAGGGAATCACCACGGACGCAGTGGCTCCCGCCCGGGCTTCGGCCTTCGTAGTCAGGCCGCCTAGCTCCCGGTCGAACGCGCGCTCATCGCGAACCTGCGAAATATAAGCGTCGAAATACGCCCAGCCGCAGTAGCCGAGCGCGCCGATGCCCAACGCCAGAAATAGGTATCGAGCCAAGCGGACCACGGCGGCCAAGCGCCGTCTGGTTGCCAGCCGCAGTCGAATAATCATGGCCCTGGGAGGGAATGGACGGACTTGGAATTCGCTTCCACCGTTTGCCCGGGCACTATATAGACGCGGCGTGTGCGCGCAATCAGTTTGCCGGCTCCCGTGGAGCTTACCTCCACGCGAATGCGCCGTTGCCCGGCTTGGCCGGCGTTCGGCGGAATGTATCCCACCGTGTACCTTGAGCGAATGTCCCGGGCGATCTGGCGGCAGACGTCGGGCACTTCCGATAATGTCTTCGGCAGATAGCTGACGCCGCCGCTGACGCTTGAGAGCTTCTCCAATACTCCGGGATTACGGTCTGGATCGTCTTCGTCGAACACGCCCACCGTATAGACGGTTGCGCGCGATTCCTCCACCGCCCGCAGCGTCTGCGGGAAATTGTGCCGGCTATAGTTATCGCCGCCATCGCTGACGACGATCAGCGCCTTCCGCCCGCGCTGGCCTTTTTCCAGATGCGTCAGCGCGGCCGAGATCGCGTCGTAGAGACGAGTGCGTCCGTCCGGATCGCCCATCCACAGTGCGGACCGCAATTGCTGCACGCTGGCCGAGAACGGCTGGCCCGTCGGCAACCCGAACTTCACGTCGTCGTTGAAGTTGACGACAAAGGTTTCGTCCAACGGATTGCTCGCCTGGATGAACACCAGAGCGGCGGTGATGACCTCCGGACGTTTCTGCCGCATACTGCCGCTC
>JBDTAT010000952.1:0-3353 GCA_039924505.1 Bryobacteraceae bacterium | reverse complement strand
GTCCTGACCTTTCTGGCGGCCGGGTCCGGCACGGCGGCTGTTGGCCAGTTTACCGGGGCCGGCTGGTGGATGGTGCTGACCGGATGGTTGTTTATCGTCGCCGCGATTGCCGCCCGGTATACCGGCAGCGCGCTGATGCTGGAAGAGGCGTTCGGCCACGAGGTCTGGAGTCTCGGCAAGAGCAGCCACGCCAAAGCGATGCCGCCGCTCGCATCCGGCGTCGGCGAACCCGGAGTCATACGGGGTCAAGCCTGACGCCGGCGTAAAACCATAGCAGAGGCCGCGGAGGCGGTGAGTCCGCTTCCCCGGCTCTTTTTGTAATTAAAGTCTAGGGACACCGTTCTATTCGAGCTCGCGTGCGCTCCCGGCTAATCGATATCGGACGTTCTTGGATTTGGTCTTGATCTCGGTGGTTGTGATCGCGCCTTGCTCACGCAAGGCAGCCAACCATTTACGGATGGATATTTCGCTGAGGCCGAGTGCTTGACTGATTTCAGCTCGCGACAAAGTGCCGTGCTCGCTGAGAAGGGCCTTAATATCATCGCGTCGATCTCGTTTGCGTCGTCGCAGCGCATTTGAAAACGTCACCCGGAAGGTCGCAATCCGGTCTTCAAACAGCGGCGCCGGCAGCCCAGACCGCCGCAAAGCCTCCAGCATCGCGCCCACGCCGGAGCCGCGATTCTCGCAGATAGCGCGGCGTTCTCCCACTGGCGAAAGATCCTCGAGAATGCGGAGCAAATTGATATTTCGAGGCGCGGAAATCCCCTCCCCAAGCGAATCGACTGTAACCGGACCATATAAACCGCCGGGGTTGTGTACCACCAACCGATTCTTGAACATGTTGATCTGAACTGGAGTGCCTCTGGACGAACTACTCAAATCTCGATGGACCAGGGCGTTAACGATCGCTTCGCGGATTGCAATAACCGGATACTCGGCCACGTCCTCTCTGTATAACCCGCGCACCACTGCCCGGCGTTTCGTGTTGCGCACCAGAACGGTGAGAGCCGGGCCCAACATAACCGGTATTGGTCCTTCGATGCGCTGATTATCGAGAAATCGTTCCTCATTGGCGCCCGGCTCGCCTACGCCTTCGCCTGGATATACGACGAAGGTCATCCCAAGCGCCGGAAAGAATTGTTGTGGATATTTGCCTAGCGCCAGTAGTCCGCCCAACGTGCAAACCGCGCCACTCCGATGTGGCAATAAGACCTTCAATTTTTTTAGAAGGGTCTCGTCCGAATCCCGCGCCCACGGAGTCCCCGGGCGATTGCGAACTCGTGCGAGCAATCCCTTTACCAGACGCGGCTGCAAATCGTCAATGGTTGCCTCCATGACAGGCTCCTGATCGTCTTTCGGTTGCGTCCTTGCGGTAAGCATCATTTGTACTTCATACGAGGTCAGCTTGCGATCGCCGTCGGCTACGCGTATGTAAGCGCCGTTTGTGTATCCGGATGCCTTTAAGTAGCATGGCTTCTGTTGACTTGGAAGCTCTGGAATAGCGGCAGTAAGGACGTGCTTGCCGTTAATGGTATGAAGCTGAATCACGGGACGAATCGGCGGCCCCATGTCGTTGGAGCAGAGACAAGCTAAATCATGTTGAAGCTTACCGCCGTTGCGAACGCCGGGGTCGCCCACTCGCCCCAAAATCCTCCGAGAGAGGAAAACCCGGAACTTGAGTGCAAACCTCCTCAGAGCATATGCTCTCGAAGAACCGATGGTGTCTGAGTGAGGCCCTGCCTCTCAAGGGTTTCCAAATACTCCGCCACTGTCTTGGGAGGGTTCTTGAGGCTCTCGCGGTGATTCTGTGCCGCTGCCACGACAGCGCCAGGTGCAAGGTCCAGGAGATGAAGGACGAATTCGTCCGGGTGTTGCGCTTCAATCCCAAACGATCCGATGGTGTCGGCAGGAAAGTCCCGCAGGTTCATCGTAACGATGACATCTGCATGGCCCCGAATCGCAGCAGCCAGTACGTGCCTGTCGTTTGGATCGGGGAGCTGTAAACCAGGAATCAGATCCTCGTAGCCGGCCACGAGCGCATCGATAGCATGCTTATCCATCAACATTCGGGTGCGTTCCAGTTTGTCGCGCGTGAGGTCAGGCCGGCGTTGCAGCAGATTGGAAATCCATTCTTCATGAACGTCCGCCGACCACTTCGCACGAAACAGGCCCATGAGCGCCAGATGCATCAGCAGGTTCCGAAGCTCCGCAGGGTAGAGGACGTTAGCATCGTAGAAGGCGGTGAACCCGGCCACGGGTTCAGATTCCCAATTCCTGGTCGTAGGCTGCTAGCTCTGCAAGCGCAGCCCGCCGATCCGCATCCGCGCGGCGCTTGTACGCCATCAGACCTTCAAACCGAACGCGCCGATGCGTACCTACCCGGCGAAATTCGATTTTTTCCTCGTCGAGAAGCTGGATCAGGGAAGGCCGCGAGATATTGAGCATGTCTGCCGCTTCCTGCGTGGTGAGTTCGGCATGTACAGGAATCAGCGCGACGGCATTCCCCCGCGCCATCTCTTCAAGAATGTGAATCAGCATCCGTACAGCAGAGGCCGGAATCTTTACGGTTCCTTTTGCTGGATCGTCGAGCATGCGAAGCCGGAGCGGCTCCGCCGTCTGCACGCGCGAAGCGAGAACCCGGCTCGTTTCCTTGGCAAGTATCGCTTCAGCCTCAGAGGGAAGCGTTGGTGCCAGTGTTCCTTGTGCCATTTTGCTCACTCCTTTGGCCTGAAATTAACAGTAGCATACAATCGAAACAAACGCAACTAGTCGAAGTGATCGAAAAAAAGTGCCGCGCCTAGTCAGAACGGAAACGCAGACTTCAAGAAGGCTGGATTCGACTTGAAAACCTTGCCGTTCAGCGACGCCAAAAATCATTGTGCCACCCCCGTGGGTGTTCGAGAACGCGGAAACGGTCTGCCATGTGTGTTGGGGCAGATCGGTTTTCGCCTCCTTTGCTTCTATGTGTGTGTGAAGTCGGCATTGAATCGCTGCAATGCGGCAATCTGTTCTTGAACCTCGGCGGCTGTCACGTTGGGCCCGCCACTGAGATCATGACAGCATCATGATAAATTATCATGATGCATATCATGATCGCCCATTAGGTTTCTTGGATTTACCGCCGCGTCCCGGGCGCTTTCGCTCTTTTTCAGTTAGTTGGCGGGGGGGATTCTCCTAATCGCTGAAGAGGTGGTTGTTGAAGCGGTAGCCTTGCTCGTCCAACATATTGTTAACGTTTTTGGGTGGACGCCAGAAACTCAGTGCGCCAAAGCAACGGTAGTGCTGGCTTGCGTATTGCCCCATTCAATCGACAACATGCCGTCGTGAAGAACGATTTTGAGAGTCTCTACCGG
>JBDTAT010000951.1:0-3071 GCA_039924505.1 Bryobacteraceae bacterium | reverse complement strand
CCGGGCCGTAGCGTCTACCTTTCCGACGTGGCGGCCGCGCTACGTGGAATTTCGGGATTGGATTATGTCGAGGAGCTCGCTCTATTTAAGGATGGAGTTCTGCAAGCGGGACGCGTGGCCGTGGGCCTGAACCGTATCGTCGCGGCCGGAAAGATCAGGATTACCGTGAGGGCCGCCGCATGAAGGAGAACGAACACAAGCCGGAGGAAAAGGCGCCCGCCAAGGCTCCGCCGGAGCGAACTGCGCAGACGCCAGGCGGCAGCCCGGCGCCGGCGGGATCGTCCGTTCTCGGCTTGCAGAGGTCGCACGGAAACCAGTTCGTGGTGCGTATGTTGAACTCCCGGGAAAAACAGGTTCAGCGCAAATGCGACTGCGGCGGAACCTGCTCCAAGTGCAGTCCGCAGGCCTCCGGAGGCGCGGCCGTGGCCGCCTATCTGGAGAATCCCGGCAGCGGCAAAGCGCTCCCGCCGGGCACGCGCAACGCGATGGAATCGAGAATGGGCCAGGACTTCAGCCAGGTCCGCGTGCATGACGACGCGGAAGCCGGCGTTGCGGCGCGGTCGCTCGGCGCACAGGCCTTCACCTCCGGCAAGGACGTCTTTTTTGCGCCGGGCAGGTACCGTTCCGAACCGTCGGATCCGCTGCTCGCGCATGAGCTGGTACACGTGGCGCAGCAGAACGGGGGAAACGGCTCCGGCGCGTCTCATGCCGCGCTGGAGGATCAGGCGGAGCAGGCCGAAGCGAGTGTGAGCGTCGCTGGATCAGTTCCGGTCTCGAGCGGACCCGTGGGCGTGCAGCGCAAAGCCGACGATGGCGCAGGGACCAAAACGCACCCGGCGAAGTCCAGCGGTCCATCTTTCTTCGAGCGCATTGGCCACGGCCTGGCCTCCGCGGGCAAAGCGGTCTTGCATGGACTCGAAGCCGCGGGCAGCTTTGCCTTGAAGGGCATCCAAGCCATCGGGCACGGCATTGCGGCCGCGGCGGACGCCGTCTGGACCGGACTGAAATGGGTTGGCAAACAACTCTGGAGCAAAGTGACTGGCATATTCGAGCGCATCTCACATTGGGTCCAGCGCTTGCCCGATCGCGTGGGCCGGTTGATCCTCGGGCTTTGGGAAGGCGTAAAAACGATGAAGCCGTGGGCGTTGACGTGGTGGGAATCGTTGGGGAAAGCCAGCACCTGGGTCGATTTCCTCCAGTGGATCGGGACGCGCGTGGTCGATCTGATCGAAATTCTCGGAGTAGGCGAAGCGTACGAAACGGTGATGGACTTCCTGAAGTTCAACACCCGTCCGCTCAGCGGAAGCGAGCGCGGCAAGGCCAGCAGCGTCTTCGGTGGCTCCATCAATTTCGAGCTGGTGCGCGTCGATCAGCACGCCGTGCTCGGCCCCGGACTCAGCAAGAATCCGCGCGCGTACACCAGCTTCCACACCATTAACGGTTGGGGCGGACTCGACGACGCCACGCTGATTCATGAGCTAACGCACGTGTGGCAATACGAACAGGCGGGCGCGATCTACATGCCGCAGGCGCTGCACGCCCAAATGAGTCTCGGAAACAAGGCCTATCACTACGGCGGCGCGGCGGGATTGCAAGTTGCGAAGACGGGCGGCCAGCGGCTCACCAGCTTCAACCGCGAACAGCAGGCGCAAATTGTGGAGGATTTGTACCTGATCAAAACCACTGGCGCGCCATTGATTGAGCCGGGAGGGCCAACCGACCTGCCGCTCTATGCCCACTTTGTCAAGGAAGTGTCCACGCTGAGCGAAAGCCAGCTTGTGAGCTGACCATGCCGATACTGCTTCCCAATCTCGACGACCGCCGCTGGGAGGATCTGGTCAGTGAAGGCCGGGCGCTGATTCCACTTTACGCGCCGGAGTGGACCGACCAGAACGCACACGATCCCGGCATCACGCTGATCGAGCTGCTGGCTTGGTTCGCGGAGATGGATATCTTCTCCTTGAACCGCATCACCGACCGGTCCAAGCTGAAGTTTCTGTCGCTGGTCGACATTCATCCAGAACCTCCGCGGCCGGCCGCCACGGTGCTGAGCTTTGCGCTGCGCACGGGTGCGGCGCTCGCGCTGCCGGCGCAGTTGGAGTTCACCGGCCTCGATCTTTTTAGTCAGGCCACGGTTTTCCAGACGCTCGATGCCGTAACAGTGCAACCGGCCGTCCTTGCGGCGGTGCAAGTGAAGGATGCGAACGGTTTCCACGACCTCACGGACCGCCGGCTCCGCGGTGTGCCGTTCGGAGTGTTCGGCGATGTCCCGCAAACCGGCGCTGAAATGTATCTCGGATTCGATACCGCGCTGGCGGCCGGAGAGCCGCTCAGCTTGTTCTTCACATTTGCCAGCCCGCACGCCAAGCCGGAGGAGCGCCGGCGAATCCTAAAGGAAGTGAAGGCGCGGACGCAGGATTGTACTCCGCCAATTCCGCAATGCGCGGGCGCCGTCTCCGCTTCAAGCCCCGCTGGTAAACCGGCGTTGCCGCCCTTCGGTGGCGCTCGCATCGCGTGGGAGCTCGCGACCGCCAGCGGACCGCAAATAGTGTGGACGCCTCTTTCCGCCACGGCCGTCGCCGATGACACGCGCACATTCACGCTCGACGGCCGCGTGATCGTCACACCCACTGGAACCGGCGCGATGCAGAAGCTCGGGCCGGTGGATACGCCGCTCTGCTACCTGCGGGCCCGGCTGGTGGCGGGTGCTTACGACTCCCCGCCCACGGTGCAAAATCTGGCGGTGAACGCGGTGCGGGCCAAGCAGGTAACTGCGCCCGGCAACATTACCTGGAGCATCGCGCCGGGCGTGATCGCGCCACCCGAACCCACCGCTCCCGTGGGCCTCCAACTGACGTTCGACGCCAGTGGAGAAATCTCGTCTTTGAGCTTTCCGGCCGCCGCCACTCCGCGGTTCAGAGTCCTCAGTCTTACTCCGGCGACATCCACCGCCGCCGGGAGCTTGAGCATCGAAGCGGTTCTGCTGGGTATCGGAGACGGCACGCCGTACCAGCAAGTGACGCTTCCAAATGCGCCCGTCAAACAAGCGAGCCTGAATCTGTTCACCCTGG
>JBDTAT010000950.1:0-16619 GCA_039924505.1 Bryobacteraceae bacterium | reverse complement strand
CTATTGAGCTCAGCTTCCAGGTTCCGAACACTTCTGCAAGTCCAGCGCAAGGGAGATTCCGGACCGCCACGGGTGGTCGACTCCAACAGTTCTTCTAGCTGGGCCTTCAGCGCCGGATTCAGTTCCGCGGTCTTCTTCCTGCCGCCACCGGGGCGTCGAATCCGCCCCTGCGGCAATCCCGCGGGCCGTCTCAGTTCCGCCTTGCCTTGACGGATTACCTGCCTCGAAACTCCGGTAGCCTGCGATACCGTTGAAATGCCGCCACGACCCAGCGATTGACTCTCAGCCGCAACCAGCAGACGCCGCGACCGCTCATCCAAGACGCGTTGCGGTGCCGTGAACCGCGCCTTGATCCCGGTGAGCAGGTCCATCCTCTCCAGGATATTCCAAAACATTCCTATATGGAAATGTTATTTCTAGACAGTCCCTTACTCAGCGCTGAGTCGGCGACGATAGGTGGAACTTCAGTTGCCATGGAAACTTCCTTGCCTCATTCGATAGTCGGGATTCGGTCGGCCCAGGGCAAACCACCACGCACTGCCCTACTCTGGATTCTCTCGTGGTTTCGTGTACCCGGCAACTATCGCGGATGTTTGCCCCCACACCGCTCTTCTGCCTCCGAAGAATGCTACGGATTCGCCATCCAGCGTCCAATCTATATTTTGGTACACCCTCCGTTGGCGGCTGCGATTGGTTTGCAAAAAAGTGGCGCCAGAATGTTTATTAAAAAAGCGTTAAATCAGCATGGGCTGGACGTGGCGGCGCGCTACGAGTGCTCAGTTCACCGAGATCAGCGGGGCGACGGGTCCGCCGGTGGAGCTGCTCACTCCTCCGACTTTGATCGTCACCGGCAGCGCGTCGCCGCTGATATGGAAGCCGGGAATGCGGAGGTTCAATTGATAGAGGCCGATGAACCCGGGCGCCAAGCCGCTGAAATCGACAATGATGGCGGCCTGCTTGTAGCCCGGATTGCCGAAATAAACGCTGACCGTCTGGGTCAGCGCGAGCGGACTGGCCGGCTGGGGGGTTCCAGAGGGTGCGGCGCCGCTCACCGGTAGACCCAGGCCCGTGGCGTAGAGCGTGAGGTGTTCGTCGCGGTTCGCCGGATTGTCCTTGGTCACGTAGCGGCCGTCGGCGTGCAGCAACGCGGTTTGGCCCGAAACCGGATCGACTACGACCGCCGGCGCGTACTTCGATATGGTCAGCGACTGGGACTGGCTGGCGATGTTATTCGCGATAGAGCGCACGGTCAACGAATAGGAAGCGGCCGCAAGCGCGGGCGGAACCTGCGCGTTAATCTGGCCCGCAGACGTCATGAACAACGGCAAGGGAGTATTGTTCAGCGTCACGCATACTCCGCCGAGCACGGTAGAGAGCGGCGTCGATTGCCCCATTGCGCTCGCGGCGAGATTCTGCCCGAAGACGGAGATCAGACCGTTCTGCGCAATTTTGCTTTGATAGGCGACGGCGTCCACGACGCCCTTCGAGAACACCTGCGGGCGGTTGGAGGCCGGCGTCGCAGTCAGAGGAATAACGCTTAGCCCCGTGGTGGTCAACAGATAGGCGGTCGTTCCGCTCGAATCGATAGCCATCGTCCGGCCGGCGACGTTCGCGCGCGCGGTTCCGGCTACGGTGCTGGTCGGCCCCTCGAGCGCCGGGAATGAACTCAGTGGACCGGCCGGAAATCCGCTGCCTGGCCCAGGCCCCGTCGGAGTAGCGCTCGCGCTGACGATATCGACGGTGGGGACGCCGGAGGGCGGCGCCGTCGTGCTGGTCCGGACGGGTTGTGTAAATCGCGCGTAGGTCGTGGGTCCCACCTGCGCCACGGCCGCGATGGGAACCGGAACGGTGGTCGTGCCATTCGGCGCGCTGGGAGACTGGCTCACCGGCGTCAACGCCTGGTTCAACACTACCCCGTTCACAACGTAATACTGCCCGTGCGGACCGGCCGTGATGGGACCGAAATAGCCCTGGATAGGATTCGTGAAAACCTGCCGCGATTGGACAAAGTTGTCCGCCAGAGCGTCGTACAGATACACCATGCCGTTGCCGCTGAGCACAATAATGTACTCTCCGTTCGGCGTGGACGCCATGGTGAACGGCGCGGTGAAAAGCAACGGACGGCCCGCGCTGGTCGTGCCGACGATACCGCTGACAGGGCGCGGCACAGCGGTGTTCCCGATCACGCTCCACTGCGACCCATCGTTCATGACGACCAGCAGGCCGCCGAGGCCGGCCGCAACCACCGACGGCCGGAGCAGCGAGACGGTGGAGTTAAACGGCAGCGGCGGGAAAACCACCGTGCCCACCACTTTCATCGCGCCCGGATCGACGATGCTGATATTTTCGCCGCCCGAATTGGCGACGTACAGCGTGTTCCCGTCCGGCGACAACGCCATCGATTGCGGCAGTTGCCCCACGGTAATCGGCGCAAGCAATTGCTGCTGGCCGATGTCGTACACCTCGACGCGGTTCAGGCCGGCATTCGACAGGTAGACACGCTGCCGCTGCGCATCGTACACCAGATCCGTCAGGCCTTCGTTGGCGGAAATTCCAATCGGCACCGGAACCAGCGTGCCACGCGCCTCGGCATTGCGATTATTCTGAAACACCTGAACTTCGGGCGGAATGTTGATCGCCTCGGGCGACTGAATCAGAAACTGATGGCCACCGGAAATCGTGCCCAGCGATTGCGCGGCCATCGGATTGAACGTGAAATCGAACGCCGGCCCGCCCGGCGTCTGCGCGGGGCGGACGGAGGGCGCGGTAGCTTGCAGACCTTGCGCGAAAGCGCCACCGCCGCCGTTGAGACCGCCGCCGCCCCCGCCCCCAGCGACGCCGCCGCCGGGAAGCACAATGATCACACCTCCGCCACCCGGAAATCCGCCGCCCGCGCCGATGATGGTGCCGCCCAGCCCGCCAGGACCGAGCGCCGGTGCCTGCAGCAGTTGCGCGCTGGCCGACAGCCTCCCCGCGCCGGCATTCCGGATGGCGATGCGCTGGGTGTGCTGGGCGGACGTGACGCCGCATTGGTCGTTCAACAAGAGCGCCGGATTTGTATCGATGGCCGCAATCGGATTTTTGAACGTGTTGCCCACCGGAATGATCGTGAACCCGGAGTCCGACAGCGCATAGATGACGCGGCCACCGGAATCGATCGCCATTTTGCCCGCGAGATTTTCCGGTAGTTGCAATGCCAACTGGATCAGCAGATTCGATGGGTCGCTGAACATCAACTGGCTGACTTCGGCCGGCGCCGGCGGATTCTGCAACGGCGAAACGTCGAAGTCCGAATACAGGACCGATCCATCCGGCGCAAAGACGCTGCCGCCCTGGTTCGATTGCGTATTGAAATTCGTTCCGGCATTAATCGGATACGGCGCGTTCGCCAGATTCTGCTGCGCCAGCACCTGCAGCGTCCCTACGTCGAACAACGTCAGCCCGGCCATGAATTTGGAATTGTCCGGCGCCACCGCCAGCACGTTGGACGCAGAAGTGACGGAGCGGCTGAGCAGCACCGTGCCCGACGCGACTTCGTAAACGAAAACGACGGTGGAATTATTGCCTGGCAGATTCGAGCCGACGATGATGGACCCATCCGGACTGGCCCGCAACTGGCTATGGCCGGCCAGAAACGGGCGCCCGGACGGCGGCGTCACGAGCGGCGACTGCGCGGCCGGCGGCGTTATGGGCACGCTGACCACGCTCGCGCCCCGCGGCCCCGGCGCGGCGTTTGGATCGTAGACCAGCAGCACGTTCGACGCATTACCCGCGCCGGTTCCAATGGTCGAGATCAGCACCCGCTCGTCGCCGCCCACCGCGACGCCTTCGGGCTGCGCCGGCAGAATGACGCGCGTCGAGATCGCCATTGCGTCGAGGTCGATGACATCGAGCGTTGCCGCGCCGCTCGCCGTAACGTAGAGATACTTCCCGCTACGTGAGAGGGCCGCCGAGAGCGGCGCTTTATCGGTCGCGACCGGCGTCAAAAAGGCCTTCTGCGCGATGGAATAGACCTGCACCTGTCCCTGTGCGGTGGTCACCAAATACAGTAGTCCCCGCGCCTCATCCAGAACGATATCGGATGCCCCACCCACCACCGGCACGGCTGTGCCGAACGTAGCTGCAAATGCGGGAGAGCCGAGGAGAAAAACCGCGAACGCACCTCGGAGGAAACGCATTGGTACTCCAGTATAACCCGTAGCTTTCTCTAAAGTTGCTCTGCCAGCAGCCCGTGATCAGGCGTCCATAGAAATTTTCAATCGCCCCGATTGAAAATTCTGCACGACGGATGCTCCGCGGTTCTTTATAATCGGGGTTTCCCCGTTCTTCCACGATCGAAGGAGTCGGAAACATGAGAATTTTCCGCGCGTTTGCCCTGTTTGCACTGCCCATGTTGGCCGCGGCCCAGTCTGCACCGCCGAACCTGGAGCAAAGACTGGCCGATCTTGAAAAGGCCACCAAGGCGGCTCAGAGCGCCGGCGATAACGCCTGGATGCTAATGAGCGCGGCGCTGGTCCTACTGATGACCGGACCCGGCCTCGCCCTATTTTATGGAGGTTTGGTTCGCAGCAAAAACGTATTGAGCACGATGATGCACAGCTTCATTCTGATGTGCGTCATCACCGTGCTATGGGCCGTAGTTGGCTACAGCCTGACGTTCGACGTCGGCAATCCCTTCATCGGCGGCCTGCGCTACCTGTTTCTGAGCGGCGTCGGCGCGGCGCCCAATGCCGACTACGGCGCCACCGTTCCGCAGCAGACGTATATGATCTATCAGCTCATGTTCGCCATCATTACGCCGGCGCTGATCTCCGGCGCCTTCGCGGAGCGGATCAAGTTCAGCGGCATGGTGATGTTCAGTATGCTCTGGTCGCTGATTGTCTACTTCCCCATGGCGCACATGGTGTGGGGCAAGGGCGGCCTGCTGAATGCCTTCCTCGGCGGCGCCATCCCCACGTTCGATTTCGCCGGCGGAACGGTGGTCCACATCACCTCCGGCGTGTCCGCGCTGATCTGCGCAATGTACCTCGGCAAGCGCCACGGATTTCCGCATGAGGCGATGAAACCGCACAGTCTGGTCATCAGCTTCATCGGGGCCTGCCTGCTGTGGGTGGGTTGGTTCGGCTTCAACGCCGGCAGCGCGGTGAGCGCCTCCGCGCTCGCCACCTCGGCGTTCGTCGCCACCCAATTCGGCGCCGCCGCGGCTGCGCTCGGCTGGGTGCTGGGCGAATGGATTCACAACGGCAAACCCAGTGTTCTCGGCGCCCTCTCCGGCGCCGTCGCCGGTCTGGTCGCCATCACGCCCGCCTCCGGATTTGTGAAGCCCTTCCCCGCCCTGCTTATCGGCTTCATCGCCGGCCTGGTGTGCTTTTTCATGGTCACCGCAGTCAAGAAAAAGTTCGGCTACGACGACGCGCTGGACGCATTCGGAGTACATGGCATCGGCGGCACCGTCGGCGCGATTCTCACCGGCGTGTTCGCCACCAAGGAAGTCAACGATAGCTTGAACGGTAAGGCGCTCGGCTGGGTGGATGGCAACCCCGGGCAGGTGCTCAACCAACTCGCCGGCGTTGCCGTCGCCTGGGGACTGGCCATTGCCGGCAGCCTTATTCTATTGAAACTTTGCGATCTGACCGTCGGTATACGCGCCACCATCGATCAGGAAGTCGAGGGGCTCGACCTCAGCATGCACGGCGAAGAAGGGTACAATCTCGAATCATAGGAACCTCATATGAAAAAGATTGAAGCGATTATCCAACCGCACAAACTGGAAGATGTAAAAGAAGCCCTGAAGGTGATCGGCATCGATGGCATGACGATCATCGAAGTCCGCGGCCACGGCCGCCAGAAAGGACACAAGGAGGTCTACCGCGGCATGGAGTATCAGGTGGATCTGCTGCCCAAGATCAAACTCGAGATGGTGGTCGCCGAGGCGCGCGCCGAAGAAGTGGTGAACGCGCTGGTGGCGGCCGCCCGCAGCGGCAAAATCGGCGATGGAAAAGTATTCGTCTATGAGGTCGCCGAAGCCATCCGCATCCGCAACGACGACCGCGGCGAAGCGGCGCTGTGACACCCGCCGAAGCCATCGAAGAACGCACGCAGGGCGTGGAATCCGCGATTCGCGAGGCCCACGCCGAAGCTCTCGCCGCGCGCTTCCCCTCCGGTCTGGCGCTGGTCGCGGTCGGCGGCTTCGGCCGCCGGGAGCTGTTCCCCTTCTCCGACGTCGATCTGCTCGTCCTGGTGGACGCCGAGCCGGCCTCCCAGGAAAGCCGGGACGCGCTCTCCCGCTTTCTCCAGCTTCTTTGGGACCGGGAATTGCGCATGTCGCATTCGGTCCGGACTCCCGCGGAATGCGTTGAACTCCACGAGAATAATACCGAGCTGAATATCAGCCTTCTGGACCAGCGCTACCTGACCGGCGACGATCCGCTTTATCGGCGCATGTCGGCCGGTCTGCCGCGCTTCCTTCACGCGCGCGGCACGGAGTTAGCCCGCCATCTGGTCCGTCTGACCCGCGCCCGCCACGCCAAATTCCGCGATAGCATCTATCACCTGGAGCCCAATATCAAGGAGACGCCGGGCGGCCTGCGCGATCTGCACGTCGTGCATTGGCTCAGCCGTCTGCGGCGGGAGCAGGAGGGTGGGGCGCCCGATCCGGCGCTCGAAGCCGCGCGCGATTTTCTCTTCGACCTGCGCCTGCGCCTGCATCGCCAGTCCGGCCGCGACAACAACGTTCTCAGCTTCGATTCGCAGGAATCTCTCAGCGATAAACCCGCGGAGACGATGCGCCAGTATTTCCGCCACGCGCGCGTCATTCACCGCGCCGCGCTGCAGCTTATGGAGGCGGTCGAAGCCAAGGACAACTCCCTGCTGGCGCAGTTCCGCGATTGGCGCTCGCGCGTCTCCACCACCGAGTTCACCGTCTCGCGCGACCGCGTATACCTTCGCTCCCCGCAGCAGCTTCAGGCGGACCCGCTGCTAATCGCCCGCCTGTTTCAATTCTCCGGACGCCACGGCCTGCGCTTGTCGCTCGACACCGGGCGCCGGATTTCAGACTTTCTCGCGGCCTCCGGCCCGGTGGAAATGCGCTGGGCGCACTGGCGCGCTATCCTCAGCCAGCCGCACACCGTCGTCGCGCTGCGCGCCATGCAGGAGACCGGCGCGCTGGCCGCGCTGCTGCCGGAGTGGGGCCGCATTGAGTGCCTTGTGGTCCGCGATTTCTATCACCGGTACACCGTGGACGAGCACACCCTGGTCGCCATCGAAACGCTGGATGCGCTACCGGACCGCCGATTCTCCGAGCTATGCGCCGAAGCCGGCGAGTCCATGCCCGCGCTCCGCTTTGCATTCCTCTTGCACGATATTGGCAAGGGCAGCGGCCACGAACACGTCGCCGAATCCCTCCGCATCGCCGCTCTCGTCATGGCCCGCATCGAAATGCCGGAGGACGAGCGCGCCACCGTCGGTTTCCTGATTGAGCATCACCTGGATCTTTCCTCCGTGATGAACGCGCGGGATCTCGACGACCTCGCGACCGCCCGCGACCTGGCCCAACGGATTGGAACGCTGGAGCGCCTGCGCCTGCTCACGTTGATGAGCTTCGCCGACATCGCGGCCGTCCATCCAACCGCCATGAGCCCCTGGCGCGTCGAACAGCTCTGGCGCGTCTATTTACTCGCTCACGAGGAACTGACGCGCGAACTTGAAACCGAGCGCATTCAAGCGCCCGCCACCCGCACTCCGGAAATGGCGGCGTTCCTGGAAGGCTTTCCCACGCGCTACGTGCGCACCCATACCGAGGCCGATATGGAGGCGCACCTCGCCATGGCCCGCGAAAGCGCCGCGTCCGGAATTGCGCTCGACCTCAAGCGTCACGCCGGCGCGTGGCTCCTCACGCTGGCCGCGCGCGACCGCGAAGGATTATTCTCCGCCGTCGCCGGAACCTTGGCCGGCTTCGGCATGAACATTCTGAAGGCCGAAGCCTTCGCAAACCGTCAGGGAATTATACTCGACACGTTCACGTTCGCCGATCCGCTTCGCACGCTGGAGTTGAATCCGCCCGAGCTGGACCGGCTCCGCGACACACTGGCGCGAGTTGCGTCGGGGAAACAGGATGTCGCGCAGTTGCTGAAGCACCGCCGCAAGCCGCACACAGCCAGCCGTGCCGCCCGCGTAAATCCGAAGGTTGCTTTCAATAACGACGCGTCGCAGGCCGCGACGTTGATTGAAATTGTCGCCGGGGACCGTCCCGGCCTGCTCTACGATTTGTCCGGCGCCATCACCGCCGCCGGGTGCAATATCGAAGTGGTGTTGATCGACACGGAAGCGCATAAGGCGCTCGATGTGTTCTACGTGACACACGCGCGCGCCAAGCTCTCCGCGGAAAAACAGGCGGAGTTGCAGGCGCGGCTGCTAGCCGCATTATCGGAGTAAGCGCAGGCGGCAAAAATCGTTTCCCGTCCGCTCTCAAAATAACGTCTGTCGTTCAAGCCGCGGGCTATTCCTTCCGGCCCGGGACCGTAAGGGAGTGCCGCCGATCCCGCCCGTTACCGGCCGAAGTACTCGGCATTGCGCTGCGCGTAGCTGGCCCATTTTTCCGGCAGGTCGTCGAGCGCGAAGATCGCTGAAACCGGGCACACCGGCACGCAGGCGCCGCAGTCGATGCACTCTACCGGATCGATATAAATCAACTCTTCGGCGGCGAACTTTTCCGATTCTTTTTTGGGGTGAATGCAATCCACCGGGCAGGCGTCGACACACGCCGTATCTTTGACCCCGATGCAAGGTTCAGCTATTACATATGCCATATTCTCTCCCTACTGTTGGTCCTGCGGAACGCCTATGAGGGGTTAATATACATTGATAGCACACCGGAACGCGCGGGCACAATCGCCAGACAGTGAACGGCGCGTAGCTTCAACGGAAAGCTTCTCTGGCGTGTTCAACGGAGTCGCCCGCGTTATTTCGATTGCACTTGCAGTTGATCGATCACCTGCTTGACGCCCTTCACCTTCTTGGTCAGGTGTTCGGCCCGCGATTTCGCCCGGTCCGTGTCCACCCTTCCCTTCAGCGTCACCACGCCGCTCTGAACGTTCACGTCAATGCCGCCGCCTTTCACATCGCGATCGCCGGCCAGCTTGATTTTCACCTGATTGTAGATCAGATCGTCCGATGCAGGTTTCTCCGCCCGCGCCATCGCCATCAAGCAGAAAAGCAGCAAAAAATAACGGACGTAGCGCATGAAATCGATCCCCCTAGAATTCCGCCATTGAACGCCAGTCTAACGCATTCAGGAATGCCGGATCTTCCCGCCACCCCTGCCGCACCTTCACCACCAGCTCCAGGAACACCTTGCGCCGGAGCATCCGCTCCATCTCGTGCCGCGACGCGATCCCGATTTTTTTCAGCATCGACGCGCCGGAGCCAATCAGAATTCCCTTCTGGCCATCCCGCTCCACATAGATGGTCGCGGCGATTTTTACGAGCTTCCCCGTATCTTCCCATTTATCCACCACCACCGCCACCGAGTGCGGCACCTCCTGGCGCGTCTCCATCAGAATCTTTTCCCGAATATTCTCGGCCGCCATAAACCGCGCGGGTTGATCGGTGAGATAATCCGCCGGGAACAGCGCGGGCCCTTCCGGCAGCCGCTCCACAATCTGGCGCCGCAACTGATCGAGACCCTCGCCCGTCAGCCCGGAGACAGGTAGATACGCAGCGAACTCGTGCAATGCTTTGTACTGTTCGATACGCGGCAGAAGCTGCGATTTGTCGCGCAGCTTGTCCACCTTGGTCAGCACCAGCATGGCCGGCGTGCCCGGTTTCGTCACCAGGTCCAAAACTTTCGCGTCCTCGGCGCCGGCCGTCTGCGTGGCGTCGGCGACAAATAGCAGAAGGTCGCGCCCCTCGGCCGCTTCGTGTATCGCGCTCATCATGTGTTTGTCCAGCATCGAGCCGGACTTGTGGATCCCCGGCGAATCTAGAAACACGATCTGCGCTTCGGGCAGCGTCAGGACGCCTTGCACCACGGTGCGTGTGGTCTGCGGTTTGCTCGACACGATGGCCAGCTTCTCGCCCAGCAGCGCATTCAGCAGCGTCGATTTGCCGGCATTCGGCCGCCCCAGCAGCGACACAAACCCGGCGCGATGCGCCCCTTCGAGACTCTCGCGCATCACCGGAGCAGTGGGCGGCTTTCGCGGCCCCGGGGCCCCGCGCGGATTTCCTGCGCTCGCGCCGGGTGCTCCGCCGCGCGGCTGCGCGGACCAAGGCTTTCGCGGCCCCGCCGCCCCGCGCGTATTTCCTGCGTTCGCTCCAGACGCTCCGCCGAGCGGCTGCGCCGAGCCTTCGCGACCCTCACGGCTCCACGGCTTTCGCGGCCCCGCGGCCCCGCGCATATTTCCTGCGTTCGCTCCAGGCGCCCCGCCGAGCGGTTGCGCCGAGCCTTCGCGACCCTCACGGCTCCACGGCTTTTGCGGCCCCTGTGCCCCGCGCGTATTTCCCGCTTTCGCTCCAGACGCTCCGCCGCGCGGTTGCCCCGAGCCTTCGCGATTCTCGCGGCTCCATGGCTTTCGCGGCCCTTGTGCCCCGCGCGTATTTCCCGCTTTCGCTCCAGACGCTCCGCCGCGCGGTTGCCCCGAGCCTTCGCGATTCTCACGGCTCCATGGCTTTCGCGGCCCCGCCGCCCCGCGCATATTTCTTGCGTTCGCTCCAGGCGCTCCGCCACGCGGTTGCGCGGATCGTTCAGGCTTCTCACCGCGCCGCGGCTTCCGTGGACCGCCTTTACTTCGATTCGGCATGCGCTCTTCCCGCGGTGCGCGAAATCCGCACCTGCTCCACCCGTAGCTCATTAGCGGCCAGCACCTCAATCCGAATGCCGTCGCGCTCGGCCGCCTCGCCCGGTTGTGGCACGCGTCCTAACCACTCCGTCACCAGGCCTCCAATCGTCGTCGATTCCGTCTCATCCTGCGGCCGGAAATCCAGCAGGTCGCGCAGCCGCGCCAAGTCGAAGCTGCCCGAGACCACGAAGCTGCCGTCGTCGCCCGCTTGCAGGTCCCGGTGCGGCTCGTGCTCGTCGTGTATCTCGCCGAGAATCTCCTCCACCAGATCTTCCAGTGTAGCCAGTCCCGCCGTGTTGCCGTATTCGTCCACCACGATCGCCATATGCGCTCCATTTTTCTGCATCTCGCGGAGCAGGTCGCTCACCGGCTTGGTCTCCGGCACCAGCCGGATCGGCCGCGCCAGTTCGCGCACCGTGCGCCGTTTTCGCGCCTGCGGGTCCAACTCGAACATATCGCGCACGTGAACAAAACCCACAATGCGGTCGATATTCTTGTCATACACCGGGATGCGCGAATATTGCTCGTGAATGACCAGTTGCCGCAGATCCTCGAGCGGCCGGTCTTGCTCCACCGCCACAATATCGGGCCGCGCCGTCATCACGTCCCGCACCGTCTTATCGCCGAACGCCACCACCGATTGGATCAGCTTGCGGTCGTCCTCTTCAATAATGCCTTCTTCTTCACCGGCGGAAATCAGCGCGTCGATATGTTCGGCCGTATCCGGCGGCTCCGGGACGGAAGCCGGATCTGTCCCCAGGTCCAGTAACGACTGCAGAAAGCCCAGCCCCCACCCTAGAGGCGCAGCCATCAGCCGCAGCACCCGCAGCAGCCCCACCAGCGGCAGCATCCAATGCGCGGACGTCTTGCGATAGACAATGCGCGGGAACAGAAACGCTCCGCCCGCCACCGCCGTCACGCCCAACACCGCGGCTGCAATGAACGATTGCCACCCCGGCACATCCTGCTGGCCGGCCACAATCAGCAACACCATCCCGAGCAGCAGCAGCGTAACATGCTTCACCAGCGAAAACGCCAGCGCGCCTTCGTCGTCTTTCACCCCAATCCGGTCCTCCAGCGTCTGTTTGAAAAATTCCAGCGCCGGCGTTTCGCGCGTCCGCAGCCGCAGCGACTCAGTATAGAGAAGCTGCGTGAACGCCGCCAGGCTCATCAGCGCGCCTAACACGATCACGGCAAGCAGCAACAGCAGGATCACGTCCGCACCCGTTCGATCAATCCGGCCGGCAATCCCATCGCCTTGCGCCACTTGGTTTCCGCTCGCGCCATCTGCCCGCCGTCGCGCTCGTGATCCAGCCCGATCAGATGCAGCACCCCGTGCAGCATCAGGATGCGGACTTCCGCGTCCACGGCGTGACGCCGTTCCGCCGCCTGCGCGGCTGCGCGTTGGATGGAAATCGCGATGTCGCCGAGAAATCCCGCGCGCATTCCGGAGGGGAACGACAGCACATCGGTGGCAGTGTTCGTGCCTCGAAACTTGCGGTTCAGCCGCCGCAAGTCCCAATCCTCCGCAATGATGCAGCAGAAAGCGCGGCCGCCCGACACGCGATGTTGCAGTTCTAATGCGAAGCGCTTCATCTCCCGCCGCCGGATTCCCGGACACGGATACGTGAATAGGAGCGTACTGTCGGAATCGGGCATGCAAGCCGTCAGTTGGCGGGAGCTTCAGCCGTCCCGGCGTCTACCGTTGGCGCATCGCCCGGCGGCTCGGTCAGCTTCAATGTCAGTTGCCGCGCGCCGTTCATCTCCTGGTAGCGCTCATACGCTTTCACGATCCGCTGCACCAGGGTGTGCCGCACCACGTCTTTATCGTCGAATGGAACGAAGCTAATCCCTTCGACGCCGCGCAGAATCTCCACCGCATTGAGCAAACCGCTGCGCTTCCCAGACGGCAGATCGATCTGTGTCACGTCGCCCGTCACCACCATCTTCGAATTGAAGCCCTGGCGCGTCAGGATCATTTTCATCTGCTCCGGCGTGCTGTTCTGCGCCTCGTCCAGGATAATGAAGCTGTCGTTTAACGTGCGGCCGCGCATGAACGCAATCGGCGCCACTTCAATCACCGACCGCTCGAGCAGCTTCTCCACCTTGTCGCCTTCCAGCATGTCGTAAAGCGCGTCGTACAACGGGCGCAAGTAGGGGTCCACTTTTTCCTGCAGCGTGCCCGGCAGAAATCCCAGCCGTTCGCCCGCCTCCACCGCGGGCCGCGTCAGAATGATGCGGCTGACGCGCTTCGCCAGCAGCGCCGAAACCGCCATCGCCACCGCCAAGTACGTTTTCCCGGTGCCCGCCGGACCAATCCCGAACACCAGATCGAACCGCTCGATCGCATCGACGTACCGCCGCTGATTAATCGTCTTCGGCGCCAGCGTCTTTTTCCCAAAGTTCCGCTGCCGCCCGCTTTCCACCAATCCGCGCAGCGTCGCTTGCGGATCGCTGGTCAACACCCGCAGGTAACTGTTCAGATCGCCGTTACTAAACGGATGGCCTTCCTTCACCAGCGCCACATAGTCGGCCAGAATCGCGCGCGCGCGCTCCACTCCCTCCGGCTCGCCTTCAATCTCAAGCGAGTCGTTCAGCAGGCGCATCTGAACGCGCAACTCGCCTTCGAGTAGACGGATATTTTCATCGCGCGTGCCGAACAGCGGCTCGATCCCGCGGCTGATTTGCACACTGGATTTCATTGGGAATAGGGACGCGTAATACGAGGAACAGAGAGATAGATTGGGTTACTCATGCACTTCATCCGCTGGCGCGGAGGGAAGACCAACATCTAAATCCATTATACCAGAACGACCGCGACGCGAAACGCAATTTCGCCGGCATCTCTGGCGCACGTGTGTTAAGTTCCAGATATGATCCCCGTAAAGGCGGCGGTGGCGAAAGCAGTTGAATTTGCCCAAACGGTGTTGGAGCCAGCCGCTTCCTCGCAGTTGTTGCTCGAAGAAGTGGAGATCGCCGAGCGAAACGGACGCGACGTTTGGAATATCACACTGAGCATGCCTCGAGATCTCATCGTTGGACTACCCACCAGCAATCGCGACTACAAGACCTTCACAGTGGACGGCGAGACCGGCGAGGTGCTATCGATGAAAATCCGGGAGCTCGCCGGCATGCGTTGACAGATTTCGACGCGCTGATTCAGAAGCATCGAAAGCGCGGCCGCGGCGCCGGCACGGCCGATCCGGTTGACGCTGTGAAGTTCAACGTATTCGGCGGACGTGTCCAGGTCTTCGACCGCGGGATTCTGGGCATATCGAACAACGGCTTGCTTACGCGCGGCTCAGAATGGGCCTTCCGAGCCGTGACCGACGACCGAGGGAGAGGGATTCAGCCGGTTTCGCACATTTCGCTCCCCCCGGTCCCCCGCCCCCAATCGGGTACAATCGACAAATCCGTCATCATGCGAATTCACTTCGCGCTCATCCCGCTTCTCCTCGCCGCCACATGCGCGCACGCGCAATCCGCACCCGTCGCCTTCACCGGAGCGCGCGTGATTCCCATCGACGGCCCGGAAATCCCCAACGGCGTTCTCGTCGTCGAAAACGGGAAAATCACAGCCGTCGGCCCCGCCGCCTCCGTCGCGATTCCCGCCGATGCCACGCGCATCGACGCGTCCGGCAAAATCATCATGCCCGGCCTCATCGATTCACACAGCCATATTGGCGCGCCGGAAGGCGCCGACAGCAGTTCGCCCATCCAGCCCGATGTGCGCGTGCTCGACTCCATCAACGTGCGCGATGCCACCATTGAAAAGGCGCGCGCGGGCGGCATCACCACGGCCAACGTGATGCCCGGCTCCGGACATCTGCTCAGCGGCCAGACGCTCTTTCTGAAACTCCGCCCCGCCCGGACCATCGACGATCTGCTGATTCTTCTGCCCGATGGCCGCATCGCCGGCGGCATGAAAATGGCCAACGGAACCAACTCCCGCCGTCCGCCGCCGTTCCCCGGCACGCGCGCCAAATCCGTCGCTCTGGTGCGCGAGCAGTATATCAAGGCCCAGGAATACCGCAACAAAATCCGTCTCGCCGCCGGTGATCGAACCAAAATGCCGCCGCGCGATCTCGCCATGGAAGGTCTCGTCGAGGTGCTCGATGGCAAGCGCACCGTCATGTTTCACACGCACCGCGACGACGATATTCTCAGCGTCCTCCGGCTCGCGGGCGAATTTCATTTTCGCGTCGTGCTCCATCACGCCAGCGACGCCTGGATGGTGGCGCCCGAAATCAAGGCCGCCGGCGTTCCCGTTTCGCTCACCGTGCTCGACAGTCCCGGCGGCAAGCTGGAGGCCAAGGATGTGAACATGAAGACTGCCGCGATCCTCGAAAGAGCCGGCATCCTGGTTGGCTTCAACACCGACGATTCCATCACCGATTCGCGTCTGTTCCTCCGCAGCGCCGCCCTGGGGGTTCGCGGCGGCATGTCGCGTGAAAAAGCGCTCTACGGCGTCACCATGGCCAACGCCCGCATGCTCGATCTCGATTCGCGCATCGGCTCTCTCGCGCCCGGCAAGGACGCGGATTTCATACTGCTCTCGGGCGACCCCTTGAGCGTCTACACGCATGTGCTCGAAACCTGGATCGACGGCGCCAAGGTGTTCGACCGCTCCGTGCCCAAGGACCGGCTCTTCGCCACCGGCGGCTACGGCGCCAGCGCGGATCAGGCGCCTCCGTTCCTGGACGATGAGGCAAACCGCTAATGCGCGCGCAATCGCTTCTCCTCCTCGCCGCTCTCGCCGCCGCCGCGAGCTCGGCGCAGGTCGCCGTTCGCGGCGAAACCGTCTACACCATGGCCGGCCCGCCTATCCATGATGGCGTCGTCGTTCTGCGCGACGGCAAAGTCGCCGCCATCGGGCCCGCCGCGCAGGTCTCCATTCCCGCCGGCTACCGCACTCTCACCGCGAAGGTCGTCACGCCAGGACTCGTCGATGCGCATACCGTCGTCGGGTTAAGCGGCTATCTGAATCAGCCGCAGGATCAGGATCAAGTCGAGCGCAGCGCGCCCATGCAGCCCGAGCTGCGCGCCATCGACGCCTACGATCCCTCCGAGCCCCTCATCGATTGGGTGCGCGGCTTCGGCGTCACCACCATGCACACCGGCCACGGTCCCGGCATCCTGATCTCCGGCCAGACCATGATCGTAAAAACTCGCGGCGCCACCGCCGAGGAGGCCGTCATCGTGCGCTCCGCGATGGTTGCCGCCACCATCGGCGAGGGAGCGCGCGGCCAAGCCGGTAAGAGTCCCGGAACCCGCGCCAAGGAAATCGCCATGCTCCGCGCCGAGTTCGTCAAGGCGCAGGAATACGGCGCGAAGAAGGATCAGCCGCGCGATCTCCGCTTGGAAACACTGGAGCGCGTCGTGAACGGCGGGATGCCGCTGTTGGTTACCGTCAATCGCGCCACCGATATTATCTCCGCCCTTCGTCTGGCCAAGGAATTTCACATCCGCATGGTGCTCGATGGCGCGGCGGAGGCCTACCTGGTGCTCGACGAAATCAAGGCCTCCGGATATCCCGTTATCGTTCACCCCACCATGGCCCGCTCCTCCGGCGATACCGCGAATCTCACCATGGAGAACGCCGCCAGATTGCGCGCCGCCGGCATTCCCTTCGCCTTGCAGTCCGGCTACGAAGCGTATGTGCCCAAAACCCGCGTGATTCTCTTCGAGGCAGGCGTGGCCGCCGCCAACGGTCTAACGCGTGAACAAGCCCTGGCGAGCATCACCATCGACGCCGCGCGTATTCTCGGCATCGACAAGCGCGTT
>JBDTAT010000949.1:0-3175 GCA_039924505.1 Bryobacteraceae bacterium | reverse complement strand
CCGGATCGGCTGGCGGTAATGGCCACGTTGTACGGTTTGAATCCGGCGCCGGTGGAACGATGCCGCGTGTTGGAGATCGGATGCGGGGACGGCTGGAATCTCATCCCCATGGCATTCGGGCTGCCGGAAAGTGAATTCACCGGCATCGATCTGTCGCCGGAGGCAGTCGGCCGCGGGCGCGAAGCCATCGCCGCGCTGGCGCTATCGAACATTCGTCTGATGACGGCCGATCTGATGGATTTCGATCCGGGGTTTGGAACATTCGACTACATCGTCGCCCACGGCCTGTATGCGTGGATCCCGGAGGCGGTGCGCGACAAGCTGTTGACCATCGCCAACGCGCATCTGTCTCCCGACGGCGTAGCGTTTATCAGCTATAACGCCAATCCGGCCGGCCGCGTGCGGCAGGCGGTCCGGGAAATGATGCTGTTCCACGCCGGCGTGATCGCGGACCCGGAGGAGCGCGTGGCCAGCGGGCTCGCGTTTCTCCAATTCCTCGGCGACAATACCCCGGAGCCAGGCCCGTATGCGGCTCTGGCCCGCACTGAAGTTGAAAAGCTGGTCCAGCGCCACCCGAATGGGATCTATCACGATGAGATGGCGGACACCTACGCCCCGGTTTATTTCCACGAGTTCGCGGCGCACGCCGCCCGGCACGGATTACAGTATCTTTCCGAGGCGGTTTTCGCCGACATGCAAACCGGGTTTCTGACGCCGGAAACGCGCGAAAAGCTGCGGGTGCTCGCGGCCGGCGACGTGCTCCGCTATGAACAATATCTGGATTTTCTGAAATTCCGGAAATTCCGCCAGACGCTGCTGTGCCACGCGGGGCGCACTTTGGATCGCTCGATGGATCCGGCGCGCCTGCGCGGCTTGTTTGTTTCCTCCGCCGCCAAACGCGCCGCGCCGGCAGCCGATGCCGCGCCGGATGTGGAGCGGTTTGAGGGCCCGCACGGCGCCGCGGCTTCCTCCAACAATCCAACGGTGAAAGCCATCCTCGGACGGCTGATCGAGGTGTGGCCGCAATCCATCGGTTTTACGGATCTCGCGCCGCTGGCGGATGAACGGACCCTGACCGGCATCCTTATACAGTTATACGGCGGACTTCTGGTGGAGTTGCACGCGCACCGCCCGCCCGTCGCGGCCGCGGCGGGGGAGCGGCCCGAGGTCAGCCGCCTGGCGCGCTACCAGGCGCGCACGCAGAGGCGCGTCACCACGCTGCTTCACGCGCACGTGGATATCACGGACGACCTGGGCTGGCGGATGTTTCAGTTGCTCGACGGCTCCCGGGACCGCTCCGTGCTGTTGGACGAAATTGCGGCCCGCGCGCCGGAGGGCGACCGGAAGACCCTGGCCGGACAAATCGACCGAAGCCTCGCGGCGTTGGCGCGGCTGGGGCTGTTGCGGGACACGCGCAAAACGGAGAACGGCGCGACGGCGGGTCGCGAAAACACCAACCAGCCGCTCCATCGCAGTTGCGGCTCGGAAAGGCCCGAGTAAGCGGTAGAAGAACTAGACCGCTTTTTGCCGGTCGCGCATGAACTCATAGCGGTCCAGCGTCGCCGCCACGTTCTTTCGCTGCGGAGCCGCTTCGGCGTCCCGTGCCTCCACGTCCAGCCGTGTCACCGTGCCCAGGCAGCGCAATCGGACGGTGCTCCGGATGGCGGCATGGGTTGGTAGCGTGATGACGTATTCAATCGGTTGACCCACACGCATGTCGGCGTCGGCGGTGAATAAGACGCCCGATGAACTGACGTTTCGGGTCTCTCCCAGCTTGCCAATTTGCGCGGAACCGCAGCGCAGCAACTCAAATGGCAGCTTCAATTCGAAGCGTTTGGATTTCCGATGTTCCGTCATCCGTCTATCCCGAATGTTATAGGCTTTAAGAACTAAGGTCAAGAGCGGTGGGTAGTAGTACATATGGTGGCAGTACCGGACGAATAGCGATATGGTACTGGTACCCAAAGCAACAACTCTACAGCCTGTCGGTCGGCTCCCAATTTTGCGGTTATCGCCCCGGTCAGCTTGCGCGCCACGAAAGCATTCATTCCGGCCTGCGGAGCGATCAAATCCAGTGTTTGATATCGACCTAGGAAAGCAGCAGTTCCAGATCTTCTTTGCGCAGGTTTCCAAGTAACCGGTTGTCCTCGCCGATGATCGCGTCGGCCAGCGATCGCTTGGACTGCTGCAACTCCAAAACCTTCTCCTCCACGGTGTCACGCGCGATAAGCCGGTAAGCGAAGACCGGTTGCAATTGCCCGATGCGATGCGTGCGGTCGATGGCCTGCGCCTCCACCGCCGGATTCCACCACGGATCGAGCAGGAAGACATACTCGGCCGCCGTCAGATTCAAGCCGACGCCGCCGGCCTTCAAACTAATGAGGAACAGTTTGCAATCCGGATCGTTCTGGAATCGCTCGACATGCGCCTGACGGTTCCGAGTCTTCCCGTCAAGATACTCATAGGCGATGCCATTTGCATCGAGCTGCTGGCGCACAATGGCCAGCATGCTGGTGAACTGCGAAAACACCAGCGCCTTGTGCCCCTCCTCAATCACCTCGGTCAATTGCGGCAGCAACGCCTCCAGCTTGGCGCTCGATTCCCCGATCCGCTTCTTGTCGATTAACCCGGGGTGGCACGCGGCCTGCCGCAGACGCAGGAGCGCTTCGAGAATGTGCATCTTCGATTTCGCCAAACCGTCGGTCTCGATGCGGCCGAGCAGCGATTGACGGTAGTGCTCGCGCAACTCGTCGTAGAGCTTACGTTGAGTTGAATCGAGCTCGCAATAGATGGTCTGCTCGGTTTTCTCCGGCAGCTCCTTCACTACCTGCGCCTTCGTGCGGCGCAGAATGAAGGGCCGTAACGCTTTGGCGAGCAGCCGGCGCGTGTCCTCATCCGGATTCCGTAGAGCGCCGCCCGCGCCTTGAAAGACGGTCGCGGCGCCCAACATGCCGGGATTCAAAAATTCGAGCAAGCTCCACAGCTCGCCCAAATGATTTTCAATGGGCGTGCCGCTCATCACCAGCCGGTGACTCGCTTGCAGTAGACGCGCGGACTTGGCCGACTCACTGGCCGCGTTCTTGATCGCCTGCGCTTCGTCGAGGATCACGTAATCGAAGCGATAATCCTGCAGCAGGACCACGTCGCGGCGCAGCGTGCCATACGTCGTCAGGAT
>JBDTAT010000948.1:0-5374 GCA_039924505.1 Bryobacteraceae bacterium | reverse complement strand
CGATCATTTTGAAAGGGATCTGCTTGAGGTTGAGAATAATGTCGGTGGCGTCCTCGACCACGCCGGGAATCGGACTGAACTCGTGCGCCACCCCGTCGATGCGGACGGCCGTGATGGCCGCGCCTTCAATCGAGCTCAACAAGACGCGCCGCAGCCCGGTTCCAATGGTGGGACCAAAGCCGCGCTCGAAGGGTTGCGCGGTGAACATGCCGTACCGCTCGGTTAGCGTTTCGGTGTTGGCGACCAGTCGCTTGGGTTTCTGAAAACCTTTGAACATAGTTTTTTAACCTTTTTCCATCGTCTCGACGGCCGGGCCTATCCCGGCTTATTTCGAATACAGCTCGACGATGAGCTGTTCGTTCAATTGAATTTGCACCAGATCCTCCCGCTTCGGCTGGGCGATCACGCGGCCGCTCAGCTTGTCGCGGTCTACCTCCAGCCAATTCGGACTGGGTGAGTGCGCCGTGGCGTCGCGGGCCGCCAGTATAGTGACATTCTGCTTGCTCTTCTCGCGCACCTCGATGATGTCGTTGGGTTTTACCTGGAACGACGGAATGTTAACCTTTCGTCCGTTGACGTTGATGTGGCCATGGCGGACAAGCTGCCGTGCCTGCGAGCGGGACGTGCCGAATCCCATGCGGTAGATGACGTTGTCCAGGCGCCGCTCAATCATGTTCAATAGCGTTTCGCCGGTGATGCCTTTCATCCGGCTGGCTTTTTCGAACAGGTTGCGGAACTGGCCTTCCAAAATCTGGTAGTACCGCCGCGCCTTCTGCTTTTCCCGGAGCTGCAGGCCGTAGCCGACAATCTTCGGTTTGCGATCCTTGCCGTGCTGGCCTGGCGGGAAATTGCGCTTTTCAATCGCGCATTTTTCCGTGTGGCAGCGTTCGCCTTTCAAAAACAACTTCATGCCCTCGCGCCGGCACAACCGGCAGACGGGACCCAGATATCTTGCCATTCGACCTTCTCTCCTTCAGATCGGGTGCAGTTTACGGCCGCGCGCATCGCCCGCGGTCTTCGTCCTGCTTCCTACACTCACGGGCAAGCCGAAGCTTGCCGCGCAAACTACACTCTCCGCTTTTTCGGCGGACGGCAACCGTTATGCGGTATCGGAGTGACATCCCGGATGGAACGCACTTCGATGCCCGCGGTTGCCAGCGCGCGGACAGCCGACTCGCGTCCAGCGCCGGGACCGGCCACGCGAACTTCCACTACACGCAATCCGTATTCTTTGGCTTTATTAGCCGCCGTCATCGACGCCTGCTGCGCGGCGAACGGCGTTCCCTTGCGCGATCCCCGGAAGCCAAGCGAACCCGAACTCGACCACGCCACCACATTCCCGGAATGATCCGTGAACGTGACGATGGTGTTGTTGAAAGACGCCTGCACATGTACGAGGCCCGTCGGAATAATCTTCTTTTCCTTCTTCTTGAAGGTCTTCTTTTTCGCAGTTTTGGCTGGTGCTTTGGCCATGCTTCGAATCCTCTCGTGGTCCTACGTCTTGCCCGTGGCCTTTTTCTTGTTCGCGACGGTGCCGCGGCGCGGTCCCTTGCGGGTGCGCGCATTCGTGTGGGTCCGCTGGCCGCGGGCAGGCAGACCCCGGCGGTGCCGCAGCCCCCGGTATGCGCCCATCTCGATCAGGCGCTTGATATTCATCGAGGTCTCCTTGCGGAGATCGCCCTCTACCGCTCCTTCGGCCTCCAGGAGCTGGCGGATACGGTTCACTTCATCCTCGGTCAATTCCGAGACCTTCTTGCCCGCATCCACGCCCGCCCGGTGCAGCAATGAAAGCGACCGCGTGCGGCCGATTCCGTAGATGTAGGTGAGGCCGATTTCAGCCCGCTTCTTCGCCGGTAGATCCACGCCTGCTAAACGCGCCATATTTCGAATCCTCTTCTTCCTTAGCCTTGCCGCTGCTTGTGCTTGGGGTTGGTGCAGATCACCCGCACCACGCCTTCGCGGTTGATTACCTTGCACTTGTCGCACATCTTCTTCACCGATGCCCGTACTTTCATTTCGCCGCTCCCATCTCTTCTTACTTCGTCAGTAACTCCACGATGCGTCCCCGTGTTGCGTCGCGCGGTGAAAGCTCCACCCGCACCCGGTCCCCGGGACGCACACGAACAAAATTCCTGGCCGCCGCCGCCGCCGCGTGCGCGATTACCCGGCCTTCGTTTTCCAGGCGCAACCGGTAGCCGGCGTTCGGCAATAGCTCAATCACGGTGGCATCCACGGTCATGGCCTCGTCAAAACCCAGGGGCCGTTCGCGGTCACCGCCACGCAATGCTCAAAGTGCGCCGAGTACGACCCGTCCTTGGTCACTGCCGTCCATTTGTCCGGCAATACCTTCATGTCCGGCTTGCCTGAGTTCACCATCGGCTCAATCGCCAGCACCATGCCTTCTTTCAACCGCGGATTCTCGTTCTTGCGGTCGATGTAGTTTGGCACTTGCGGCTCTTCGTGCAACTGCGTCCCAATCCCATGGCCCACCATTTCCCGCACTACCGAAAACCCGTTCGAAACCACGTGCCGCTCCACGGTCCCGCAAACGTCGAACAGCCGGTTGCCCGGCCGCACTTTGTCGATGGCGAATTCGAGCGATTCCCGCGTCACGTTCAACAGCCGCTCCATATCGCCCGAGACGACGCCTACCGGAACGGTTACGGCGGAGTCGCCGTAATAGCCGTCCAGTTCCACGCCGGTGTCGATAGAAACGATATCGCCCTTCCTCAAAATCTTCTTCTCCGACGGCATCCCATGGACGATCTCGTCGTTGATCGATGTGCATAGCACAAACGGGTAACGTGCGCCCGCGCTTGGCACGAAGTAACCTTTGAAAGCGGGCCGCGCCCCCGCGCCGGCAATCATTTTCACAGCCGCGGCTTCCAAATCGAGCGTGCTTACGTTCTCCGCCACCATGCCCGCCAGCGCCTGCAGGATTTCCCACACCAGCAATCCGCTGCGCCGCATCTTCTCCAACTCCACCGGGCTCTTCCGTATTATCATCCCTCGACAGTTCCCGGCGACCCTTCGATTCGCGCTCCCGCCCGGTCGGGCGTTGGGTGTTCCAGCAATCCGCAAATCTCTTTCGCGATCGTCTGCGGCGCTCCAGCCGTTCCATCTACCTCCAGAAAGCGAAAACCCGGCGCCTCCCGGAAATACGTGAGTAGCGGCAGCGTCTGCGTTTCGTAAGTCTCCAACCGCTCCCGTACTACCTCTTCCCGGTCGTCGTCGCGAATGACCAGCCGCCGGCCGTCATAGTCGCATACTTCCGAAATCGTCGAGGCATTCGGCGCAACGCTGTATAATGCCCCGCACTGGGGACACAGGCGCCGACCGGACAGGCGGGCGATAATCTTATTGTAATCCACTTTCAAGTGAATCACCACCCGGTCGAAACCCCGGTCATCCAGCATCCCACTTAGCAACCGCGCCTGCACAACCGTGCGCGGATACCCATCCAAAATAAACCCGTTGGCGCAATCGCCGCGTCCGATCCGCTCCTCCACCAGCCGGCTCACTAATCCATCGGGCGCCAGAAGCCCTGCCGCCATCGCCGCACCCGCTTCCCGCCCCACCCGGTCACCGGTTTCGACGTGTTCCCGCAAAATATCCCCGGTTGAAATATGAGGACCGTCCAGGCAGCGCTTCCGCAGCAGCTTCGCCTGCGTGCCCTTCCCCGAACCAGGGGCCCCGAACAGGATCAGGCAGGTCGGTAGCATCCGGAGTTATGTACCCGCGATTCACTATCTCGTCCGCTGCCCGCCGGAGGCTCCTAAATCGAGGCGCTCCGCCGGCCTCGAATCCGCCCCGAACGCGGCGTAAATCCTTCGTAATGGCGCATGATCAGCTGCGCCTCCACCTGGTTGATGGTGTCCATCGCGACCCCCACCACAATCAACAGCGACGTGCCGCCGAAATAAAAGTTCACATGCAAGCCGTCCAGCAGCCACCGCGGGAAGTTCGCGTCGATGAAATTTCCCACCAGCGGCAAGCTCTGCAGTTTGATCCCGGCAATCATGATTTGCGGCAATAGCGACAGCACCGCCAAGTACAGACCGCCCACTACCGTGATCCGGGTGAGAATCTTGTTCATGTAGTCGGAGGTATTCTTTCCCGGCCGGATGCCAGGGATGAACCCGCCGTACTTACGCATGTTGTCCGCCGCTTCGTTGGGATTGAAAATAATCGACACGTAGAAGAAGCAGAAGAAGATAATCAGCACCGTGTACAGCACGTAATAAAACGGCTGGTTGCCGCCAATCGAGTTCAACATGCTGCTCAGATACGGATTCGATTTGACGTAGGGAACCTGCGCCAGGGTTTGCGGGAACGCCAGCAAGCTGGAGGCGAAAATCACCGGGATCACGCCGCCGGCGTTCACCTTTAAGGGAAGATGCGTGGATTGCCCGCCCATCATTTTCCGCCCAACCACGCGCTTGGCGTACTGCACCGGAATCCGCCGCTCGCCGCGTTCCACCAGGACAATGAATGCGACCACCGCGATCATCATCACGACAATAATCAGTGTCTGCAACGGCGGCCAGTCGTGCGTCAGGAAGACGTTCTGATAAATGTTCTGCAGCGCGTTCGGCAACCCGACCACAATGCCGGTGAAAATAATCAGCGACATTCCGTTGCCTATGCCCCGTTCGGTAATCTGCTCGCCCAGCCACATGATGAACGTCGTGCCCGCCGTCAGGCTTAACACCGTCATCAAGATGAATCCGATGCCCGGGTCGAGCACGAAATTTTCGCCCGACGATTGCAGCGCCGTGGCGATGCCCAGCGATTGCAGCACGGCCAAAATGATCGTCAGGTAGCGCGTCCACTGCGTGATCTTCCGCCGCCCCAGTTCGCCTTCTTTCTGAAGCTTCTCAAGCGTGGGCCACACTACCGTCAACAACTGCAAAATGATTGACGCCGTAATATACGGCATGATACCGAGCGCGAAAATTGTCAGCCGGCGGAACATGCCGCCGCTGAACAAATCCAGAAAGCCGAAGATGGTGCCCGAGTTCTGATTGAAGAACTCCTCCAGGCGGTTCGCGTTGATGCCGGGCGTCGGAATGTGCCCGCCCAAACGATAGATCGCCAGCATGGCCAGCGTGAACAGCACACGCTTGCGCAGATCCGGGATACGAAAAATGTTCGCGAACGCCTCAAAAAACTTCATAGTTCACCTGTTGGCAGCCAGCCCGCAAAGGGTGCGCGGGCACCCTCATTGCAATCGAGTAAGCAGCCCGCGCGCTCCGTTTTGCGGGCTGTTACTCAAAAGCCCGCGCCGATCACTTCCGCCGTGCCGCCGGCCGCCACGATCTTCTGCGCGGCCGCCTTCGAAAATGCGTGCGCCTTCACCGTCAGTTTCCGCGTC
>JBDTAT010000947.1:0-4272 GCA_039924505.1 Bryobacteraceae bacterium | reverse complement strand
TTCGTCTTTTTTCACCGCCCGTTCTGGCTTGTGCCGCTTAAACTTGGCAGTGGCGAGTTCCCGCTGCACAAGCTGGTGAAGCCGTACGGCGTCAATTTTGTCGTCTGCGGCCACGGCCATCAGTTCGTGCGCATCGTGCGCGATGGCATCGTCTATATGGAAGTGGGCAGCTCCGGCGGCCTTATGAAAGGCCTCGCCCGGGGCGAGGGTTTCAATCAGGGCTGGTTCTACCAGCATGTGTGGGGACGCGTAACCGGCTCGCGGGTCGAATTCACGGTAAAGGAAATCGGTCCGCCAAAAGGCCGGGGCCGCATGTTCAACTCCGACGAGTGGGACGAACACGGCCCGCGGTTCGACGGCGCCGATCCCGCCGGTTATGAGAGGCCGCCAGGATAGCGCAGAGTGTTAAATAAACATCTCGTCGTCTTGAGTCGCCTGCGCGACGCTGGGACGGCCGCCGCGCACCAGCGTCTGAAAGGCGGTCCGCAATCCGGCCGCCACGCCGTTAATTTCGCGCAGCGGGCGCATGATGCCGCCGTGCAGCATGGCCACGGTTTCCTGAGCGCGCGTCATGGTGTCGTCCAACACCATCTCGGCGCGTTCCAGTTGCACCTTGGCGCGCGCCGACGCGTCGATCAGCACTTCCTCCACTCGCGCCATCTGGACCTTGGCGCTATCCAGAATCTCGTTCGCCTTTGCGGTAATCTCCAGAATCTGCTGCTTGCTTTGCTCCACCGCGCGCTGCGAAGTGTCGAGCATGGATTCGACTTTCGGCGCCAACGCGACAATTTTTTCCTGCGCCACGCGGGAAGCGCGGTAAATACCAAACAGCAGTCCCGCCTGCACGATTAGCGCTAGCGCGGCCACAATTACGAAGCCAGTCATTACATAAAGGAGTGTAGTTTGGTCCATGGTGTGCGGCTCCCTTCGCGTCAGACCGCCGTCAGGAATTTTCCGTGCGAACCGGCCCGTCGCCGCCGGTGGCAACCGCCTCGCGATACGCCTGCTTGCCGGCTTCGACCGCGGCCGACAACTGGTCCTTCTGGCGGTTGAGCGTCGATTTGCCGCGCTCCACCATATCGCCGGCCGAGTCCTTCAAATCCTCGCCGCGGCGCTTCAAATAATCCTTGCCTTCGTCGGCCTTCGCTGTTAGATAGTCGCGGGTTTCCTCGCCCGTCTTGGGGGCAAATAAAACGCCCACCGCTACACCGATGCCGAGTCCCAAGAAAAAATACGGCAGCTTGTTGTCTTCGTCCATGATCGCGCACCTCCTGATTTGAGTGTACCCCAGTCTTCCGCAAACCGGTTTTTGCTTCTTTAAGGAACTCGCGCAAAACGGAGCGCGGCGCGAATCGGTTCCCGGCTTACCTGGTGGCGCGCGCCGCACCCGTTGCGCTTCCTACCAGTCGACCACGCTGCCATCGTCGGCATCGTAGGATTCCGGATTACGCCAATCGTGGCCCAGTTTATTGGCGAGGGCGTTTTCGTCCAATTCAATGCCCAGTCCGGAGCCGGTGGGCAAATCGAGATAGCCGTCGCGCACGGTGAACGGATGCTTCAGGTAGCCTTCGCCCAAGCTGACCTGTTCCTGGCAGAGGAAGTTCGGAATGGAGGCGGAAAGCTGGACGCCGGCGGCGAGTGAAATGGGGCCGAGCGGATTATGCGGCGCGACATCGGCGTAGTACGCCTCCGCCATGCCGGCGATGAGGCGCACTTCGGTGATGCCGCCCGCGTGACAAAGATCGGGCTGCAGCACCGTCGCCGCCTTTTTTTCCAGAACCTCGCGGAAGCCCCACTTCGTAAACACGCGCTCGCCGGTCGCGATCGGCAGAAATGTGCCGCGCGCGATATCCGCCATCACGTCGTGATTCTGCGCCTGGCACGGCTCCTCGATGAACATCGGCTGATAAGGTTCCAGCGCCTTAATGAGCAGCTTCGCCGTGGCGGGGCTGATGGCGCCGTGAAAATCGATGGCGATATCGACGTCGTTCCCCATGCCTTTGCGCAACTCGGCGAACCGCTCGGCCGCATATTGGACCGCCGCGGGCGTTTCGATATAGCGCGCAGGACGGCGTTTGGCGGGGCCGGTTTTGAACGCCGTAAAACCTTGCGCTTTCATCTGCTGCATCTGCGCCACGGTGCCTGCGTGCGCGTAAACGCGGACGCGATTGCGCGTCGGACCGCCGAGCAGTTCGTAGACCGGAACGCCGAGAGCTTTTCCCTTGATATCCCAGAGAGCCTGGTCGATCCCGCTGAGCGCGCTGGTCAGGATCGGGCCGCCGCGGTAAAAAGCGTGGCGGTAGATGGCCTGCCAGTGGTGAGCCACGGGCCGCGGGTCTTTGCCGACCAGATACGGCTCAATTTCCTTGACTGCTTCGGCGCACGTCAAGGCGCGCCCCTCGGTGATCGGCTCGCCCAATCCGGTGATACCGGCATTGGTGTGGATCTTGAGAAATAACCAGCGTGGCTTGACGAGAAACGTCTCCAGCTTGGTGATCCTCAACTTGTCCTTCGGAGAAATCGGCGCGTCTTTTCTGGTGCGCTCCTCGACGGTCTGGGCGGCCGCGTCGAATGCGGCGACCGATGTGAACGCCGAGGCGATGGCGGCCCGGCGCGAAACGGAGGACTGGCGTGGATGGGGAGTTGTCGGCATCGTGTCTGGAATTATAGTACGCCCGCGCGTTGCCCAGCGGCGCTCAGCCCTCCCGGCGGCCAGTGGCGTGTCTTTCGATCTTCGCCGTCCGGGTTTGTCGCAATCGAACCGGCCGATTTCAGGGCACGAGAGAATCGCTGGAGAGCTATTCCATTCCCGAGTGGTTCGGCGACGCCAAATTCGGCATTGGGCGCACCGGGGGGCCGCAATCGGCGCCCGAGGCGGCGGACTGGTACTTACGGGATATGGGCGTGTGCTACAGCAATTTCGGCTTGTCGGATTCGAAGTATCAACCCACGCGGAACGCCGCCAAGGCCGGCCCTGAAAAATACACCGCCGGTATTTGGAAAACAGCCGCACGCAAGCACAGAGTTAGAATAGATCCACGGAGGATTTGTATATGAAAGTTCCGGCTGTCAGTTTGGTGTTCGCGGGCGTACTAGGGTTTGTGCTCGGTATGGCCCTCCACCCGGCCCGTCCTCACATTGTATTCGCCCAGACTTCTGCTTCTGTCCAGGCGCCCAATGACAACAAGCTGCGCATCATCATTTTCGGCGCCCACCCCGATGACGCTGAGTATCGCGGCGCCGGTGTGGCCATGAAGTGGGCGAAACTCGGCCATCACGTCAAGTTTGTATCGGTGACCAATGGCGACATTGGCCATTGGCAAATGGCAGGAGGCCCGCTGGCGCTGCGGAGAAAGAAGGAGGTGCTGGCCGTGGCGCAGCGGTTAGGCGTCACGACCGAAGTATTGAGCATTCATGACGGCGAGCTCATGCCTACGCTCGAAAATCGGCGCACGATTACGCGGCTGATTCGCGAATGGAACGCGGATCTCGTGATCACCAATCGCCCGAACGACTACCATCCCGATCACCGCTACACGTCGATCCTCGTGCAGGACTCGGCATATATGGTAGCAGTGCCATTCTTCATCGCGGATGTTCCGCCGCTGAAAAGAAATCCCGTGTTTCTCTATACCCCGGACCGGTTCCAGCGGCCGAACCCCTTCCGCGCCGATGTTGCGGTGGGAATCGACGACGTGATCGAGCCGACGCTCGATGCGCTGTTGCTGATGGAGTCGCAGCTCCAGGAAGGTGGCGCGGATGGTCACCTTGGCCTATATCCCGAAGATGAGCCTGGACGCCGGCGCCGCCGCGATGAGGTCCGGAGCAATCTCGCCCGGCGGTACGCCGCGCAGGCGGAGAGCTACCGCGGCGCTCTGGTGAAATTCTACGGTCAGCAACGGGGGCGCGCGGTCCGGTACGCGCAGGCGTTTGAGATCTGCGAATATGGCCGCCAGCCCTCGCAGGACGAGCTGAAACAGATCTTCCCCTTCTGAAATATTTTCGTCACAACTTAAATTTAACTATCTTTCCCTTAATATCAACTATTTACGAAACCCACGGTTCGGAACGCGCACTTCGTTTGCTATATTCAAACCGGAAAGTAAATGCGAGTGGCCACTCAGCCTTTCCGAATGGTGTTTCCGTCGCCCGGTGGATAGTAGGGTCCGCCGGGCGAGCGGAACAGGCATCGATGTCTGAAAATGAGATAGCAGTCCGTTACAAGTAGCCGGTCCTTAAGCGAACGGTTCCCGAAAATCAGCGTTTTCTTGG
>JBDTAT010000946.1:0-6317 GCA_039924505.1 Bryobacteraceae bacterium | reverse complement strand
GCACCAGCGACCTTTCGTTTTCTCTCGGGCACCGCGGCAACCAGAACCATCCCGAGGTGAAAGAGGCGGTCAAGAAGGTCGTCGCGGCCGGCCGGAAGCACGGCAAGTTTCTGGGACGTCCCGCGGCCACCGCGGAACAAGTGCGGGAGTATCGCGACCTCGGTTTTCTATTGTTCCAATCGAAGACCGACATTGGCTTCCTCACCGCCGGCGCGCGGCAGTTTCTCGGCGAGGTAGGCCGCGCGACCGAGAAGCCCAAGACCACACCGCTATATTAAATTGATCACGCAAAGCCCGCGGTACAAATGGTACGTCGTCGGGATGCTGTGGTGGATCGCGTTTTTCAATTACGCGGACCGGCAAGCCATCTCGTCGGTGCTGCCGCTGCTTCAAAAAGAGTTTCATTTGAGCGTGCTCCAATTGGGCTTGCTGGGGTCGGCATTCGCGTGGGTCTACGGCCTCACCGCGCCGGTGGCCGGCAACATTGTTGATCGCGTGCGGCGCAAAACCGCGATTCTCGGCGGCCTGCAGGCCTGGAGCATCATCTGCATGGCGACGTCATTCTCGCGCACCTTTGGAAATTTGCTGTTTTTTCGCGCGGCCGAAGGACTGGGTGAAACGTTCTACTTCCCGGCGTCGGTCTCGCTGGTGAGCGACTATCACGGCTCGGCAACGCGATCGCGCGCGCTCGGCTTTCATCAAACCAGTGTTTACGCGGGAACCATCGCGGGCGGTTTCTTCGCCGGACTCATAGGCCAATACTACGGTTGGCGCTGGTCGTTCATCGTGTTCGGGGGGCTGGGCGTGGTTCTCGGCCTGGTGCTGGGACGATTGCTGGTGGAACCGTCGCGGGGCGCGGCGGATGGCGTGGTCACGCCGGAGCGCGTCCCCATGGCTGTTTTCTGGAGGCTGGTGTGGGGGACGCCCGCGGCGCTGCTGCTGATGGGCGCCTTCGTCTGCGCCAATTTCGTGGCCCTGGTGTTGCTGACCTGGATGCCGAAATTCCTCTATGATAAGTTCGGGATGAGCTTGGCCATGGCGGGCCTGGCGGCAACCATCTTCGTTCAACTCGCGAGCCTGGCAGGCGCCGGATTGGGCGGGTGGATGGCCGACTGGATGCGCCGGCGGACTCCCGGAGGCCGCATGCTGGTGCAAGCGGCAGGCCTCGTGTGCGGCGCGCCGTTCGTCGTGCTCTGCGGAGCAACCACGTCTGTCGGTTGGCTCATTGTCGCATTGACCGCCTGGGGACTGTTCAAAGGCATCTACGACGCCAACATTTTCGCGTCCTTGTTCGACGTTGTGCCGCCGGAGGCGCGCGGCACGGCCGCCGGAGTAATGAACATGGTGGGTTGGCTAGGGGGCGGCGGTGCGGCGCCAATCGTGATTGGATATATCGCGGAGCGTTCGAGCCTGGGCCTGGCAATTTCGCTGGCAGCCGTCGTTTACATCGCCGGCGCGGTGCTGCTGGGCCTGGGGGCGCGGTCGATGAACCGGCGTGGTTACGGCGCGGCTTAAGATTTGGGGCCGGTCCGCCGATTAGAGGGAGAGGGTTAGATCAGTAAATGATGATGATGATGGATTCAGCACCAGATAGCGACGCCGTCCTGGCGCAGTTCAATCGTCTGATTCAAGAGCTGCTGCGCGGCACCGTCACCCGTAACACGTTCCGCCCGTGGGAGATCGACCTGCTGCTGGATATTGACACCTGCGAACTCAAATCCGGGGCCAGGCGTGAAACGCTGCGAAGGTACCAGAAAGCTGTACAGCGCCACATGGAGCGCGGCGCCCGCTCGCCGCTGCGGCTCTCGGAATATTTGGACGTCCAAAAAGTCCGGAAGTCGGCGCCCGCCTCGGTTTCCTAGAAACGCAAAGGGCGCAACGCGCACCATCCTACGTGGAAGAAACCATTTCGCCCCGCGCTTCGTTTTGCGCGAGTTCCTTGGAAGTATCTCGTCCGGGCCTGCGGTATCCTAAAGTTGGTAGCGGCATTTCCCGGTCGAAGGAGGATCTTACATGGGTTGTGGTGGTGGAGGCGGCATGGCAGCACCCCCCGCGGACGAGCAAAACGCCAGCGGGCGGAAGGTTTTCTGCGTCAAATTCCAGCGCGAGATGCCGGGCATGGATGAGCCACCCTTCGACGGCCATCCGCTGGGCCAGAAGATTTACGAAAGCGTCTCGAAGGAAGCCTGGAAGCTTTGGCTCGAGCACATGAAAATGCTCATGAACGAGTACCGGCTGAACTTGGGCACTCCGGAGGCGCAGGAGTTCCTTCTTAAGCAGATGGACGACTACTTTTTTGGCGAAGGGGCGTCGTTTCCGCCCGGTTACGTTCCACCCCGCTCGAAGGGCTAACCGCACTTCTTGAACAGCGGTTATTTGCCGAAAGTAATGGTCGTCTCACCCGTGAATTTGTGACAATTCCGGAAGTCGAGCGTGTTGCGGCTGCACTCCAGCGATCCGCGCTCGCAGCTCAGGTTTTCGGCGTGGACTGGCAATAGAAATTCCGATTCACCGAGCCGGACGAAGTCATACTCCACCACCGATTCCACGGTGTCCAGCGGAAACTCTCCGGGAATATTATGCGCCGACATCTCAATGCGCAGCACGCGGGCGGTTTTCTTATCCACCCAGATGGAACCTTTATAAGCCGGCAAGACGGTCTGCGAGGCCACGGTAACCTGCCAGTGCGAATTGCGTTGTTCGACGGTATAGTCGAACAGATAGGCGCTGCGATGCGCGATGGAATCTTCGTGCTGGAAACGGAAGTCCGCGTGGGTGGCCGGTGAGAGAATGTCCTCGAGAATGGTGCCGAATTCGCCGGTTGACCACGACCCGGGCAGCTCCGACATCGGCTTCTTCGTCGCGTGCCCGTTGATTGCGACGTTGCGGTAATCTTCCTTGCCGTGGTCGTAGACCACCTCGGCCGACACCACGTCCTGGGCCTGCCATTCCACCGGACGCGAATTGCTCATGTACCGCGTGGTGAACTGCTGGCAGACATAGTTCGGCAGAGTCTCGGTGAAGGAGAACGCCACTTGCCGGGCGCGGTCAATCGGAGAGTCTGTGGGAATCCCTTGGGGGACGGGAATGGTCGCGGCAGCGGCTGGCTCCGCTTCCGAAGCCGCCGGTGGAATGGAGGTTGGCGGCGCGGCGGCTGGAGCAGGGGACGCAGACGGCGCGGCATCCGCCGGAGCGGTATTTTTCGCGAGATCCGCCGCCTCGGCCGCCGATTCGCGATGTTTCGGCGGAACGCCCCGGCGCAAGTGCGGCGGCTCTTCGTTGGGATCGCGGGGCACCGGCAAATTCACGTCGGGAGCCGGTCGCGACGCGTCTGGTTCGGCGGACTCCTTGCCGCCGTCCTTGCCATTGGAGGCCCGCGCAAGGGTCGGCGGCTTTTCGGCCGCTTTCTCAAACTGAACGTTCACGGCGTACAAATACCCGTCTGAGTCTTCGCTGGCGTCCACTTGCAGCTTGTCGCCGGGGCGCAACTCCGTAGCCTTCATCGGCTTGGACTCGCGCACGAACTTGGTCTTGTCCGTCAGCTTGTAAGTGAGAACGCGGGTGTCGTCCGCGCGCAGCACCAAGCTCTTCTGATCGATTTTTTCGAGAATGCCTTCCGCGGTTGACAGCGGAGCGGAAGTGCTCTCTTTCGAGGATTTCCCGTGCCTGGGAAACGGCAGCGGAATGCCTCCGCCTCCGCCCGGGTATTGACCTCCCGGGTATTGGCCTCCCGGGTATTGACCGCCGGGATACTGTCCGGGCCCTCCGTTCGGAAACGGACCGCCGAGCTGTCCAAAGGCGAGCTGTGCCGCAAACAATGTGAAAGCCGACACCACGGACCCTGCGCCGCGACGCATCATATTGTCTCGACGCGCTTTCGGGCTGCAACGTTACCAGGAATTGTGAGGCGCCGTATACCGGCGGTCATGCGGCGGGTCCCGATTTCGATCGGTTCAAGGTGACCGCGACCCAAGATGTCATCAATCCGCACGGCGTCATTGTCCGGCGGTTAGAAACGCGGTCGTCTTGACGCCGGAGATGTCGAAACGTTTCCGGCAGCGGATGTTTTTGCAAACCGCCTTGTCGTCGAGCAGCACCATATAACTTTCCACTTTCTTGAACAGCGCGCGGTCGCGCTCGTTGGCGTTAGGCGGCAGCCGGTCGATCTTCTTACGCAGCAACCAATGTAGTTCGTGAGTGTCCACCGTTTTGCAAAATGGGCAGTTGAGCGTCGCGGGACGCGTGGTTTGCGATTCACGATAAAAAGCGCGTTCATCCATTGGAGCCTCCAAGAATACGATGTAAGCCGACCTGACGGCTGCCGTTCACACAATCGTAGCGGATCTGAGGCGCCCGGCGGTTTGGTTTGAATTGTTTCACCAGAAGGCAGCCACCGGACAATGCGCGGGCGGCGTCTGACGGCGACCGGCTGCACTGGGGGAAGCTCAGTACCCGGCCTGCTTGTCCACGACGTTCGCCAGCGGTTGGGCGATGGCGTAGCGGCGGACATTCTCGGCGAAGAACTCGATCAGCCGGATCTGGCGGTCCGTGCTCCAGCCGGAAGTGTGCGCGGTCATTACGACGTTGGGGCAATCGAAAATCGCGTGCGCCGCGGGCGGAGGTTCCTGCGGAAATACATCCAGACCAGCGCCGGCGATGGAGCCGTTCTTCAACGCGTCCACGAGCGCGGCGTCGTCAAACAGCTCACCGCGCGATAGGGCCAGAAAATACGCGCTCTTCTTCATGCTTTGAAACACCGGGGCGTTGAACAGGCCGCGGGTCAATGGGGTCAGTGGCGCAGCGGATACCAGCACGTCCACCTCGCGCGCCATCGCCGGGAACCAGGTGGGGTCGCGCAGTTCGGCGACATACGAAGGCTTGGGAAGCGGCTTGGCGTCGGTGGCCACGATGCGCATGTCGAATCCGAAATGGGCGCGGCGCGCAACGGCCTCGCCGATTCCGCCAAAACCCACGATCCCCATGGTGCGCCCCGCGAGCTCGGAGTGATCCGCCGATTTCACCGTTCCCACCGGCGTCATCTCCCGGCGATTGAACCGCGGGATATAGTACGCGACAATGCCGCGTGTTAGCGAAAGCAGCAATCCCATCGCCGTCTCCGCGATAGCCGGGGCGAACACGCGGGCCATGTTCGTGATGGTGACGGAACTGGCGCGCACCTTGGCGTCCATTCCGTCGACACCGGCTGCGCCCCACTGTACCCACTTCAATTCCGGCGCGAGGGCCAGGTCTTCGCCGGTAACGTTTCCGTAGATCACTTCCGCGCCGCGCAGTTGCGCACGAAACTCTTCGGGGCTTCCGCAAATCACGATCTCGATGCCGCGATCCGGCGCCGCGCTCTGAATACGGGCGACCTCATGCGGCTCAAATCGATACGTTGTCACGACGCGAAGGGGCATGGATTCGTTTTACCACAGGTCCGGTAAATCGCCTTAGTCCGTCAATCGCGGCTCTGGAATCGGATCGCGCGTTCGATAAGCGAAGAATAGGAGCGATTCCGGATGAGTGCTGTTGTACCCGATCTGAATGTTTCATCTCTGTCTCCACAGCCGCAGCCGCAAAATTCCGTGGGGCCTGCATACGTTTACGAGCCGCCACCGGTGATGCCTCCTCCGCCGGCGACCCTCGAGCAATCCGGGCTTACTTCGTCGTTGATAGAACAATTGATTCTGAAGATGCTGTACTTCCGCGGCGAGGTGGTCGGCCGGGACCTGGCTTCGGCGCTCGGGTTGAAATTCAGCCTCATCGACAACACCATTGAATCGTTGAAGCATCAACATACGGTGGCTCTGAAGCGTTCGCTTGGCATGGGCAATTCGTCCGGACTTTTTCACCTTACGGAGGCCGGCCGCGCGCTGGCCCGCGGCTATTTGGAAACCAATCAGTACGCGGGGCCAGCGCCGGTTCCGCTTCAACAGTACACCGCCATCGTCCGCCGGCAGAAGCTGAACGGAAGCTGGCTGACTTCCGAAAAATTGCTGGCTGCATTCAAACACATGGTCGTCAGCCCGCGGATACTGAGCCAGATTGGACCGGCAGTGAATTCGGGCAAATCGTTCCTCATCTATGGGCAGCCAGGCAACGGAAAAACGGCGCTGGCGGAGTCGTTGTTCCGCATTCATACCGAACCGGTCTACATCCCTTATGCGATTGAGTATCAGGGCAACATCGTTCAGGTGTACGATCCGATTTACCACCAAAAGATCGAGGACTCGGAGGAAGAGCTATCGGCGGTTACTTATGAACGCGCCTACGATGGGCGCTGGTTCCGGTCGCGCCGGCCATTCATTATCACGGGC
>JBDTAT010000945.1:0-5745 GCA_039924505.1 Bryobacteraceae bacterium | reverse complement strand
CCCGCGATTGACGTATTTCTTGGCGACCGAAACCACCAGGCGGAGATTGGCTTCGACCAAGTCTTTCTTGGCGCGCTCGGCCTCGATCTCGCCGTGGCGGATGACCGAGAGGCTATGCCGTACGTCGCTGACCGGCGCCCCCGCCAATTGCTCGCGTTTGCGGATTTCCCGCCGCAGCTCGCGAACCTTGGCCTGATGCGCCGCATTACTACCGCTCGAGTGATGATGCGAGCCGGCATGCCGCTCCTCGGTCCGGCGCAACTCCAGTTCGATCTGGTTCAGCTCGTCAACCGCGCGTTCGATCTCCTTGCCGAACTGTTTCCACCGGGAACCGAGAAATGGAACGCGGCGCATGGCCTGCGAAGTTTCGATTTTGGCGCGCGCCACTTTCCCCATCCAGCGGCGGCGTAATTTCTTGTTGCTGAGCCCGACGGACTCCAGCTTCTCTAAAACCTGTTCCTGCTTCTTATGCAGGATGGCGACGTCCTGGAACATCTGCCGGATTTCGCCGCGCCGCTTGTTGTCGGCTGCGCTGCCGTCTTCGACGTCGCCCAGATCGACGAAGTTATCCAACTCCTCCTCGGCGCGTTTGATTTGCTCGGACAGCTCGACCACTATAAGCTGCACCACCGCCGACCGGCTGATGGCTTTCTGCATCCGGAGCTTGCCGCGTTCCATCCGCCGGGCCAAGTCCACTTCGCCTTCGCGGGTGAGCAGCGGAACGGCGCCCATTTCGCGCAAATATACGCGCACCGGGTCGTCGGTGTAGATGGACTCTTCCACCGGTTGACTGCCGACACCATGGAAATCCTCGTCGTGAACCTCTTCGGGATGGAAGAAATTCGCTTCCTCGTCGAACGGCAGACCCAAGGGCTCGTGAGTATCCCCTAAGAATTGATGTTCAAAGTGATCCACTAACGCTCACCTCCCCCCACTTTGCACGCGATAAGTATATGATTCCGATGGGGTTATTTGCTAAAGTGTCGATCCGGCGATGGCCCGCACATCTCAAAAGGGCACCCTTTCCGACCAGAGGGACCGTGTTTGAGTATATCATTGTCGAACCGTTATGTTAAGTCTCTATTTGAAAAGATGTTTGGCGGGACATTTAGTTACAGGAATCGTCCGGTCCTCCGCGCCCAAGTGTTCCCATAACAGTAGTGGCGGCCGGTACGGAACTCTCTCACGGTCGTTTCTGTAACATCAGGCTTTTCAGTTCGTTAAAGAACGACTCGACGTCCTGGAAGTCCCGATAGACGGACGCGAAGCGAACGTAGGCGATCTTATCCAGGGTGCGAAGCTGGTCCATGAGAATTTCTCCTATTGCTGTAGTAGCCAGCTCGCGGTCGGCGCTTTCACTTAACAATGCTTCTACCTCGTCCACCACTGTGGCGAGTTTCGACATGCTGACGGGGCGTTTTTCACACGCCCGCAGCAAACCGGACAACACCTTTTGACGGTCAAACTTTTCGCGGCGGCCGTCCTTCTTCACCACCATGTACGGGACTTCATCGCACCTCTCGTAGGTGGTGAACCGGCGCTCACACTTCAGGCACTGACGGCGGCGGCGGGTGACGTCGCCCTCCCGGGTTTCGCGCGAATCGATGACCCGGTCCTCCTTGTGGCCGCAGAACGGGCAGGTCATACTGCCGGACTCTCCTTATCCAACTGTTTCAATTTACGCCATTCGACGCCCTGCTGAAATGCCAAAAGCAGGCCGAACGGCACCACTCCGACGAAGGAGAACAGCCAGACCACGAGGGCCATGCTGGTGGCTACCTCCAAGCGAAATTTGAAGAACTGCGTCAATACGAGAACGGCCGCCACTTGCATTCCGCCGCCGACGCCCGGAATCTGGAAGGCGCTTCCAAAGGCGACGAAGCCGAGGAAAATAAAAATGTCGGTCAACCGAAACTGGGCGGTGGCGGGGAAGGCGTAGAACAGACAGGCCATGGAGGCCGCAATCAAGCCCCACTCCAGAAACGAGTAGAGAATCAGTTGGAGGACGAAGCCGGCACTGCGGGTGGATTGCATACCCTGCAAAAATGCGGTCAGGAAATTCGTGGCGCGCGTGTGCCAGGCAGGGGGAAGGAAGCCGAGCGCGTCGAGGAAACGCCGCTCCCCGGCGGGAGACAGGCGGCTAAATAGTACCAGTAGAAGAATGCAGGCCAATCCGGCGGCGCCGGCCGTGTAACCTCCGACGCGCAGCAGCCAGGTGAGGGCGGGGCCGGGACGGACGTGGCTGGTGGAAATCTGCGAGAGCGCGATGCCGAAGATCAGCAGCACCAACAGTAAATCGAGGATGCGCTCCAGCATCCAGGCGGCGATTTGAGAGGAGAAGGAAACGCCCTCCTTGGTGGAAATCAGGTAGGGGCGCACCAGTTCGCCGGGCCGTCCGAACAACACGATGGCGGTGAACCCGATGACGGTGGCGACAAAAATTCTCCACAAACTCGCCTCCGGCCGCATGGGAAGCAGCATGACGCGCCAACGCAACGCGCGCCCCAGGTAGGTGGCGAGGATGAACGGCATTGCCGCGAGCAGCCAGACGACGTGGACATCGACGAACGTGGCGGCGAACACGGACCACTGGAAGCCCGACGTGCGCCAGCGGTAAGCCACCAGCGCGACGGCAGCCGCCAGGACGACGACGGCCGCGATCAGCGTTCGGCGGATCTGCGTGCGGTCGATAGGCCCTCCCTTTCCACCGCTGGGGCGGCGATGAGTACAATGTAGTGACACTGTGGCCGGACCGATCCCACGGAAATCGTAATCCGGTGAACTTCTCATGATAAATCCTCGTTCTGCTAAGTGGAAGGGATTTCGAGGAATACCGGGTTTGAGTTGCGCGTTCCGGTACCTGGCCGAAATTCCTTCGACGAGGGGGCGCATGGCGGCAGCAGCGACAGCGCAAGTGGCACGGCCGGCGGGATTCGGCCATGGGGCGGCGATGGGGTGGGTATGGCCACGGCCGGTTGAGGAGCGATCGGGACACGGATTGGACGCAGACGTTCAACTGGTGGAGCGGTGCCTGGCAGGCGACGACACCGCCTGGGAGGATATGGTGAAGGTCCACACCCGGCGTGTGTACGCCATCTGCTATCGGTTCACCGGCAGCGACGCGGAAGCCCAGGACCTGACGCAGGAAGTATTTTTGCGCGTCTTCCGGACTCTGAAGAGCTTTCGCGCGGGCGAAGGATCGTTCGTGGTCTGGATGGCGCGGGTGGCGCGGAACCTGCTGATCGACCATTACCGGCGCACGCGCGTGGAAAGAGCGACCGGCTCCATTGAGGATCAGTTGCCGTTGCTCGAAGAGAAGTCGGCGATCGCCGGGCGGGCGGATGGTTTGCTCGCGGGCAGGGAAGCGAGCGAGCTGTTGCAGGCCGGCCTGCAAAAACTGTCTCCCGAATTGCGCGAGACGGTGATTTTGAGGGATCTGGAAGAACTGGAGTACCGGGAGATCGCCCAGGTGTTGGGCGTTCCCGAAGGGACCGTGAAATCGCGGCTGAATCGCGGCCGCGCGGAGTTGGGTAAAGTGCTGCGGCGGAACGCGGCGGCGGGTTCTTGAAGAACACGCGCAAAACGGAGTGCGGCGCGAAATAGTTCCTGGTTAGCTTGGCGGTGCGCGCCGCACCCTTTGCGCTCTTAAGGATTGCAATGAATTGCGCGGATTTGGAAATGCTGCTGTGCGACTACGTGGATGGAACACTCCGCGGGCAGCAGAAGTCCGCCGTGGAAGAGCACTTGGCGGGATGCGCCGCCTGCTCGCTCGCGGTGCAGGATGCCGGAGCGGCGCTGGCGCTGGTGGAACGGTCGGCCCTGGTGGAACCGCCACCCGAATTGATGACGCGCATGGTGTTCGATCTGGCGGCGGAACGCGACCGGCATCGCAAGCTGGCGCCTTCATTCGTCCGCCGGCTGTTTGCCCGAGTGCTGGAACCGGTGTTGCAGCCGCGGGCCGCCATGGGAATGGCCATGACGGTGCTGTCGTTCGCGATGTTGTTTCAGTTTGCGGGGATTGAGCCGCGGCATCTACGCCCTTCGGACCTGGACCCGGTGAAGGTTTGGGCGGCGCTCGAAGACCGCTCCGTCCGGACCTGGGAACGCGGCGTGAAGTATTACGAGAACGTGCGCCTGGTATACGAGATTGAAACGCGGTTGAAGGAGTGGAGCGATCAGGCCGACGAAGAGGCGTCCGCCGGAACTGGTCGAACCCAAGCGGGGCCCGATGCGGATCAGGCCGGAAAGAAGGCGCCATGAATTGTGTGAACCATCCGGAGTCGGCAGCCGTTGCCTATTGCCGGGCATGCGGCAAAGCGCTGTGCGAAAACTGCCAGCGCACCGCGCACGGCACCATCTATTGCGAGGAGCACGTTCCCATGCAAACGAACACGGAATCCGCGCCGCCCCCGGGGCCGTCGTCGCCCTATGCGTCACCCTACGCCGGGGCGCCGTATGCTTCCGCACCGTATGCGGCAGCCGTTTCGCCGCCGGATCTGAGCGCATCGCCGGGATTGGCGTTCCTGCTGGGATTGATTCCCGGCGTTGGCGCCATCTACAACGCGCAGTATGCCAAGGGACTGATGCACGTCGTGGTGATGGGCTCGCTGATCGCCATTCTCAGTTCGTCCAGCATTCCAGGCGCACTGTACCCGCTGGTCGGTTTGATTCTGGCCGCGTGGGTGATCTACATGCCGTTTGAGGCGTATCACACCGCCAAGCGCCGTCAACAGGGTTTGCCGGTGGATGAATTCTCGAGCATCGTCCCTTTGAAGGGAGGAAGCGGCCGGATTCCGGTCGCGCCGCTGGTGCTGATTGGGCTGGGAGTAATTTTCCTGCTGAATAATCTGGACATTCTGCGCGTCCGCCAGATTCTGAAATACTGGCCGCTGTTTCTAATCGCTCTGGGTGTGTACATGCTGTATGAGCGCTTCGGCGGAGCGCCGCCCAACCGGGCGGGAGGCGGGCAATGACGGCCGGCACTGCGTCGGTAATACACGCGGTTCGCGGTCCCATTGTCCTGATCACTTTGGGCGTGCTGGTGGCTGTCGACCATTTCGGCGGTTACGGAATCGGCCGGACGTGGCCGCTGCTATTGATCGTATTCGGATTGCTGACGCTGCTCGAAAAACTGCTGCGTCACGATTCGTACATCGGGCCGCCAACCGGGCCGGGAACGGGGAACCCCACATTATGAGGCGAGGCTCGATATTCGCGCCGCTGCTGCTGATCGGTTTGGGGCTGTTGTTTCTGGCGCGGAATCTGTACCCCGATCTGCCGGTGATGGACTTTGTAGCGCGCTATTGGCCGTTCATTTTGATTTTGTGGGGCGGTCTGCGGCTGCTGGAGATTCTCTATTGGGCGGCCACCTCAAAGGCGCTGCCATTGAGCGGCATCTCGGGCGGGGAGTGGATACTGGTGGTGTTTCTGTGCCTGGCCGGCTCTGGAATGACGGCCGTGCGGGGCTACCATTCCTGGTGGCCGCATGGCAGCATGCGCATGGGCGGCCTGGATATGTTCGGCGAGAATTTCTACTATCCGCTGACGGCCGATCAGCCGGCCGGAAAGACGCCGCACATCGTCATCGAAAATTTTCGCGGCAGCGCCCGCATTACCGGCGCCGATGTTAGCGACGTGAAGGCCACCGGACGCAAGATGGTGCAAGCGTTGCAGCAAGGCGACGCCGATAAAGCGGACCGGGAGACGCCGTTCGAGCTGGTTTCGCAAGGCGACCAGATCATTATC
>JBDTAT010000944.1:0-8875 GCA_039924505.1 Bryobacteraceae bacterium | reverse complement strand
GCGGCCGATCAATTCCTCGGTCACCGGGAACCAATCGCTCGCGCCCGCCTCCTGGCCGATCAACGCCTTCAGCCCGTCGATTCCGTCAATCACGCACGCCGCCATCACTTTCCGTCCACCGAAAACGCCAGCAGTACATTGCCCGGTGCGCCAAAAAAAAATGCGCCATAGCCGGAATTAGTGTAGACCATTCCATTCGCAATCGCCGGACCCGCCGCGTCAATCGATCCGCCTTGTCCAGCGACGCCGTTCACCGTATCGAACTTGCGGAGGGTGTCGAAATCCCACACGATGCCGCCGGTCTTCGTCGAATAGCCGCGCAAGTGGCCATCAATCGAACCGGAAAACACCACGCCGGGCATCGCGGTCACCGCCGCCGATTGCGCGCCGCTGCACCCCTTCGTAAGGGGAACGCAGTTGGGCACGGGAGCCGGGGTCTTCCACAACTCCGCGCCGGTCGCAAGACTCAGCGCGTGCAGTCCGCCCGCCGGACCAGCCGGGAGCGCCACCACATCGGAGACGGCGGCGTACACAGTAGCCAGGTCCGCGGCCGCGCCCCACTGAATGCCGCCGAGCGCGCTTCCCCGCCCCAGGCGCGTGCGCCATAGAATTTCTCCGTTCTTGTCCGGGTCCAACCCGTATACCATTCCGGATTTTTGCGCCGCCACGATCACATCCTTTCCGTCGCCTAGCGAGCGTAAAATCGGCGATGCTCCGAAGTCGTAATCCGGACCCGGATGTTCCGGACAATTGCCCTCTCCCGGCTTGGTACAGTCAACCAGAAAATTATCATTGGGCATTACTTGCCGCGCCCACTCGATGCGGCCAGTCGCAAGATCCATCGCGACAATCGCGTCGTTGGTTTTCACGGGGACATCGGTGTATGAATTCCCGGCGCCAACATACAGCCGTTTACGCTTCACGTCGATGGTGGGCGCCGACCACACCGCCGCGCCGGCGGGTCCCCAGAGTTCGCCGCCCGCTTTGTTCTTTTGTACAGGCGCCGGGGTTTCCGGAATCGTGTACGTTTTCCAGATCACCCTCCCCGTCGCAGCGTCCAGCGCCACAACGCTGCCACGGAACGTGCAACATTTATAGCGCGCCGATTTCGCCGCCGCCTCCTCAATGGACGAAACCGGCACGTAGAGCCTCCCTTCATACAGCACCGGCGAGCCGGTGATGCGCGCCACCGGATGAGACTCCACGCGCGTCTTCCACAGCAGCCGCCCCGTCGCGGCATTCACGGCGTGGACGTTGGCTTTCAAGTCTCCGAAAAATGCCACCGTGCCCGTGCCAGCCGCCGGGCCGATCGCTACGGCCGTCCGCACTCCCGCGCCCGCATCGTAGGTCCAATCGATGCACCCGGTTCGCGCGTCGAGCGCGTAGACAATTCGGCCCACGCTACCCGTGAACAGCCGCCCTCCGGCGATGACGGGCTGCGCAAACGCCTTGGTCGCGCCGGGAAATCCGAATGCCCATTTCAGTTTCAGCCGCGGCACGTCCGCGGCGGTTAATCCAGGGTGCGGCTGGTATCGCGTGTTCTCCACATCGGCGCCCCAGCCGTTCCAGCCGATTTCCGCGGCGTGGAACGTGCTCTCGCCCGCTGCGCACCGTCCGGCATTTGTGCTGTCTACAGCCGCCGCGCCGAACTCCTTGCCGCTCAAAAAACGTGCGATGGACGTGCGCTCATCTGGGGTCAAGCCGATCGATTGAGGCGCCATGGCGCCATCCACCATCGTCTTCAGAATAAATTCGGGCATCATTTTGCCGAAAGAATCGCGGCCGGGCGCGCGCGTCTCAGTATGATCGTGACAGGCCGCGCAGCGCGTTCGATACAGCGCGGCGCCGTCGGGTGGCGCTCCCCACGCCGTTCCTGCCGCCAAGAGTATTGCCGCGAATTTCATCCGCGGTTACCGGGGCGTCAGCTTCGGCCACGCGATCTCAATTCCTTGCGCCTGAAACTTCACCTGGCATTCGGCGAGCAACCGCTCGTCGTTGCGAATCCGCCGCGGCGCGTTCTTCGTCGCAATCGCCTGCGCCGCCAGCGCGCCCGCGGATTCCCCAATGTTCCACTCCACCGGATGCAGCCGGTAACAGCCATTGGTGATGTGCGTCACGCCAAGATTCTTGGCGGCCGCCAGAAGGTTCTCGACGCGCTTGGGAATCAGCGCCCCCATCGGAATCTGAAATGGAAGCGAGCTGATGTCGATGTAATTATTCCCTCCGGTGCTCGGATGCAAATCCAGCCGGTAACTTCCCACGCCGATAGAATCCGCGAAGTGGGCGGCGGTCACTTCATCGCGGGACCTGCCGGTCAGCTTCATACGCGCCTCGGTTCCGACGTGGTGCTCCAGCACGGTGAACTCGGCCTGAATGCGCCGCGATTCGCGTATATACGGATACTTCGCCATTCCGTCCGCGGCGCCCACCACGTCGGCGCGCAGCCGCAATCCAGGCCAACCGGCGCCTCCGTCGGGTCTCGGCGCCTCCGTCTGCATCCAGTACAGCAGCGACAGGCTCAACTGTTTCGCGCGCCGCAGATTCCGCGCCACTTCATCCTCGGAGACTCCGTACAGACTCCCGAGCCAGTAATCGTTCTGCGGCCAATTCACCAGCGTGATGTCGCTCGGAAACGCGCCGGGCACGAAATTTCTCTTGTCCAGAATCCGGCGGTATAACCAGAGGCACAGCGGGCCGCCGCTCGCGCGATCATCGCATTGCGGATCGAACATCACTTTCCGTTCCGCCAGCGTTTGCGGATTTGGCATGGTCCAGCTCAGCAGCTTCCACGGCCACGGCGGCCGCAATTGCGGCACATAATCGCGCCAGAACGCGTACTCGTCCGGCTTGTCGATGGTGTAATCTTCACCGGGCAAATAGTCCATGGCGAAGCAGAAGCAGAAGCTTTGCAAGTTGGCAGGTTCGGCGCGCTCCGCTGCGTGGAGTTCGCCGGTTTGGCGGCGCGATTCAGCGCCCGTCACAAATTCAGTCTTCGAGAGCGGAAGCAGATCGCCCTGTTCGGTCGCGTCCAGAAAATAGGCGGCTTGAATCGTGCGCTCCCGGCCAGCCGCGTTCCGCACCGTCACGGCGCGCACGCGATCGCGATCGGCATCGGCCGCGACCGGCTTGTGTTCCAACAGTAAGGTCAACCGACCGGAACTCGCGTACGGCGCCAGCATATCGGAGAGGACGGCCAGCGACACACGCGGCTCATGCGTGAGCTTCGACACGCGTCCGTTGCCCGGATTCAGATACGGCCGGCTCCGCGCCTCCGCCGTCAGCGGATAGTTGCGGCGATAGTACGCGCGGACGGCGTCGCGATAATCGCGATAGAGGCGCGTCGCGCCGAACGACTCAATCCAGGGATGCTCGTCGGGCGGCACGGCTTGTGAAGTCAGTTGGCCGCCCACCCAATCGGTCTCCTCGGTCATCACCACGCTCATGCCGTTGCGCAGCGCCGCCAGCGCGGCCGCGCACCCACCCACTCCGCCGCCGATCACCGCAACATCGCAGCGCAATTCGCGCGGCGCGGCGGAAGCGGCGAACGGCAACGCCAGTATCTCGAGAAATGTTCTTCTAGGGAACTCGCGCAAAACGGAGTGCGGCGCGAAACTGTTCCTGCCCCGGACGGTGGTGCGCGCCGCACCCTTTGCGCTACGGTTCGGCGCGGCCAGACTGGTATTCTGAATAACGGGCATTGGATTCTTGGGGTATGTCACTCATCAGTGTATCCGGTGAACCGGGATCGCGGCGCGAGGAACTGGCGCGGGCGGTGGCGCAATCTCTCCAGTGCGAATTCGTGGACGAGCCGCGTCTCGGCCAACTGCTTGCCGGCGAATTCGGAGCTGAGACGCCGATTCCCGATCGCGCATGGCCACATGCGGTTGCATCGATCCTGGCGCAATTCGCCGCGCGGCATCACGTCGTCGCCGCAATACCCGCCGCTGAGCTCCTCGCCGCCAATTTCCCCAATATTCTGCGCATCAATGTAATTGCGCCCGAGGCGCGGCGAATCGGCAACCTGATGCTGGACCATGGCCTGGAACGCGCGGCCGCACGGGACCGGTTGCGTGAACTGGAAGCGCGCGAGCGCCTCGACCGCAAGAATAAATTCGGCCGCACGAAGCCGCTTCCGGCGCGCTTCGATCTGATCCTAAACGCCGATACATTTGACGCCGCCGGCGCCGCCGCCATCGTCGAAGCCGCCATGCGGACACGCGGGATGCTTCGCGTGGGACTGCTCTCAGACAGCGCGCAGGCGTCATTGCAATTCCAGCTTCGCCTGCAACTGGCGCGCTACGGCTTGGTTCCGGCCGGCCAAGCGTCATTGCAGAAAGCGGTATTCAGCCATCCGAGCGAGCAGATGTTTGCCAACCTGCTCGATTTCTACCGCATCGCGTGGGAGTACGAGCCGCGCAGCTTTCCGCTCCAATGGGACAAAGACGGGCGGGTGGCCGAGGCCTTCACGCCGGACTTTTATTTATTCGAGGCCGATTTATACGTTGAACTGACGACCATGAAACAATCGCTGGTGACCAGAAAGAACCGGAAGGTGAAGCTGCTCCGCGCCATCTATCCGCACATCAATATTCAAGTCTTCTACCAGAAGGATTTTCAGAATCTGGTCTTCAAGTACGGTCTGCCGCAGCCGGTCGAAACTGCATGAACAACTCCACGCTACCGGCGGGCATTGAGCGCGTGCTCTTCACCGAAGACGAAGTGCAGGCGCGCATTCGCGAGGTGGGCGCCGCGATTTCCGAAAAGTACCGGGGCCGGGAACTGAAGTTGATCGGTGTGCTGAAAGGCTCCGTCTTCTTTTTGACCGCGTTGGCGCGCGCCATCGAGATTCCATTGAAAATCGATTTTCTCGGCATCTCCAGCTTTTCGACGCAATCCAACGCCCCCGGCCTGGTGCGCATCGCCAAGGATCTGGACGAGAGCATTCAGGACGAAAACGTGCTGCTGGTGGAGGACATCGTCGACACCGGATTCACCGCGCGTTACCTGCTGCAAACGCTTGCCAGCCGCAGTCCGAACTCGCTCAGCGTCTGCACGCTGCTCGATCGCACGTCGCGCCGCCTGGTGCAGGTGCCGGTGGAGTTCCGCTGCTTTGAGATTCCGGACCGCTTCGTGGTGGGCTTTGGCCTCGACTACCACCAGCTTTACCGCAACCTTGGCTACATCGCCGTGATGAACCCGGCTACCATGACACAAGGTCCCGCATGAATTGTGTCTTCAGAATATCGCGCAAAACGGAGCGCGACGCGCCCTTTGCGCTTTGTGTTTTTCTCGTTTCCGCCGCCGCACTCGCCGCGCAGCCAACCATTGCGCCCGACGGCATCTTCAACGCCGCGAGCAATCTCTATTCGGAGCTGCCCAACGGCGGCATCGCGCAGGGTTCGATCTTTGTTATTTACGGATCGAACCTCGGGCCAGCCGCCCTCGCACAGGCGCCCAGCCTTCCACTGGGAACGCAGTTAGCCGGAACTTCGGTGAACGTCACGATGGGATCGACCACCGTCAGCCCGTTGATGGTCTTCACGCTGGCCGATCATCTGGCGGCGGTGTTGCCATCGACGACGCCCGCCGGAACCGGAACGGTTACGGTTACGTATAACGGCCAAACCAGCGCCGCGGCGCCGATCCGCGTGGTCGCGAATGCTTTCGGAATTTCGACGCTAGGCCAGACGGGCGGCGGTCCCGGCGTCCTCACCGATGCGGTTACTTACCAGGTGAACACGCTGTTCGCATCCGCTACGCCCGGGGAAATCATGACGCTGTGGGGGACTGGGCTGGGCGCGATTCACGGCGACGACGCGAGCGGGCCGGTCGAGACCGATCTGCATTTGAACGTGCAGGTGTATGTCGGCAATCAGCCGGCCGCGGTGAGCTACAGCGGGCGGTCGAGCTCGCCCGGCCTCGATCAAATCAACTTCGCCGTGCCCGCTGGGCTCTCCGGTTGCTACGTGCCGGTCGCGGCGGTGGTGAACGGCGTGGTCAGCAACTTCGTCTCCATGTCCATCGCCCCGCAAGGTGGAATCTGTTCCGATCCGATGTCGTTGCCGGCCCCATCGATGGCGAAGTTAGCCGCAGGCGGAACGCTGAACGTGGGATCGCTTTGGCTGACGCGCATCAGCACGGATTTCAATATTTCGCTCCTGGGCGCGGTGACACTGGTGCAAGACTACGGCGACGGATATTTTTATCAGTACAATCAGGCGACGCTCGACGCCCAGCGCAGCCCGGTGGCGCTGGCGCCGTTCAGCGCCTGCACGGTTTATGTGTGCAATGGATTCGGCTGCATCCCCACGGCGTTGCCGCAGCCCGTCAATCGCCTGGATGGCGGCGCGGCTCTGAGTGTGACCGGGCCAAAAGGTACCAAGCCGATCGCGCGGACGAACACGGGTGAGTATCACAACACTACGTTGGGGGGCGGCGTTGCGGCTGTTTTGAATCCGGCTGCGACGTTTTTGGATCCAGGCGCCTACACGCTTACCGGACCCGGCGGCAGTGACATTGGCGCCTTCACGTCGAATCTTACGATTCCGCAGCCGCTCCAGTTGAGCAACAAATCTCAATTCACAAATATTCCGCGCACCAGCGATTTGACGGTGACATGGACCGGCGGCGGACCGAACGATTATGTGGCCGTCGTCGGACAATCCACTACCCAATCGCCGCAAGTCACCGCAACCTTCGCGTGCAGCGAGAAGGCCAGCGCAGGAAAGCTCACGATTCCGGCTTGGGTGTTATCGGCGCTGCCGGCCAGCGGGACGATCAGCCAGAGCGGCTTTACGGTTCCGGGAGGATTTCTGGAACTCGGATATTATCCGCCGCCTACGGCATTTTCAGCGCAGGGCTTGGATCTCGGGTTTTCGAATGACGTCGTGTTGACCGGGACGAGTGTTACATTTCAATAGAATCGAGTTGACGCAATGAATACGCATGGACAGAGATGGCTGGTGTTATTCGCACTGGTCTGGCCGGCATTTTCGCAGCCGCAGGATGTGCCGGCGAAAGTGGACGAGTATGTGAACGCCTACGTCCAGCAAGGGCGATTTTCCGGATCGATTCTGGTTGCCAAGGGCGGCGAGGTGGTAGCGAGCAAGGGCTACGACATGGCCGATGCGGAACTTGATGTCCCGAACACGCCGGACACGAAGTTTCGACTTGGCTCCATCACCAAGCAGTTCACCGCGGCGGCCATTCTGCAACTCCAGGAAAAGGGCAAGCTGAGCGTGGACGACAAACTTTCGAAGTATGTTGCCGATTCGCCCGAAGGATGGAAAGACATCACCATTCAGGAACTGCTGACGCACACCTCCGGTGTGCCGAACTTCACATCGTTTCCGGATTACAGAGAGACGATGGTGCAGCCGGCGACGCCGCTGGATCTGATCGCCCGATTCAAAAAGAAGCCGCTCGATTTCGCGCCGGGGACGAAATTCAACTACAGCAATTCCGGATACATTCTGCTCGGCTACATCATTGAAAAAGTCTCGGGCGGAACCTACGAAGCGTATCTCAAACAGAACATTTTCGATCCGCTGGACCTGCAGAGCACCGGTTATGACCGCACCTCGGCGATCTTGAAACACCGGGCGTCGGGATACTCGACGCGCGGCGGCAAGCTCGCCAATGCGGACTACATCGACATGTCGGTTCCGTTTTCCGCGGGTGGCCTATATTCCACCACCACGGATCTTTACCGGTGGGACCGCGCGCTGGCGGCAGACAAAGTTCTCCCGAAACCCGCACTCGAGAAAATGTTCACGCCGTTCAAGAACAACTATGGGGACGGCTGGTTTATCAACAAGGAATTCGACCGCCGAGTACTAGATCACGGCGGCGCGATCAACGGGTTCGCCACCTACATCGCACGGTTCCCGGACGACGACGCCTGCATCATCGTGCTGGGAAATATCGAATCGGCGCCCAGCAGCCGCATGGGGCACGACCTGGCGGCTCTGCTGTTCGGCCAACCCTACGACATCCCCAAAACCCACAAGGCTATCCGGGTTCCATTCAAGGTAATCGTCCAGTACACCGGGACGTACACGAACGGCGGACTGAATCTGGTAGTCACCAGCTCCGACGATCACCTTTATCTGGTTCCCAAGGGCCAGGGCCAAACCGAGTTGTTCGGCGAATCGGACACGAAATTTTTCATGAAGCTGGCAGACGCCGAAGTCACATTCGTAAAGAACGCGGACGGTAAAGTCACCGGGATGCTGCTGCATCAGAACGGGCGCGATATTCGTTTGCGCCGCGTGCCACAATAAATTCCAATGATCGTCATCTTTGTGCATGGCTGGGGCGTCCGCGACACGGGAACGTACGGCGAACTGCCGCGCTGGTTGGAACTGGCCGGTCTGGGCGTCGGCGTCAACATCCAGGTCGGCCACGTCTATCTGGGAAAGTACATCAGCTTCGACGACGCCGTTACGCTCGACGACGTGGCCCGCGCGTTTCAGCAGGCCATACGCGATGAGATGGCGAATTGGCCGGCGGGGGAAAAGTTTGCGTGCATCACGCACTCCACCGGCGGCCCAGTGGCGCGGAAGTGGGTGGATCTTTACTATCCGGGGCCCGCGGAGAATTGTCCGCTCAGCCATCTGGTGATGCTCGCGCCGGCCAATCACGGTTCGGCGCTGGCGCAATTGGGCCAATCGCGTCTGGCTCGCATTACAACCTTCTTTCAAGGCGTCGAGCCGGGCCAACGAATTCTGGATTGGCTGGAGTTGGCAAGCGACGGGCAATGGGCGTTGAATCTCGCGTGGATGGATTACAAGTGCGTGGAGCGCGGGGTCTTCCCTTTTGTTTTGCAAGGCCAGTCGATCGATGCGAAAATGTACGACGTTTTGAACAGCTATAC
>JBDTAT010000943.1:0-2799 GCA_039924505.1 Bryobacteraceae bacterium | reverse complement strand
TCAACAACCTGGAACCAGTGCCGCAGCCAACGGGCGGCGCCGCGGACCCGATCCTCACGCTGGAACAGGTTTATGGAAGCGCGGGAGCAGCCAAGAGGCAGGCCATCCAGCAATCGGGTCAAATTGTGTTCCACGCCGTGGGCGATACCGGCAGCGCAGCCGGTCCGGCAACCCAATCGCTGGTTGCCGATAAGATGGTCAGCGACTTCAATGAAGCGAACGCAGCCGACGCGCCTTCGTTCCTATTTCACCTGGGCGATGTGTTGTGTTGCCAGCTTCGAACAGGATCGGCTGAAAGGCGACTACACGCCCATAGTGGTTCGGGCTCCGGGCGGCCTTCGGCTCGGCGAGGTGACGCGTGAGGGATGTGCGCTTCCGGCTTCCTACCAAGTGCGTCTGATACGTTCCGTGTGCTGCTGCACTTCCTCTCGGTCGAGGATGTTTCCGGCCCTTGTCTCAAAGTCTGATGCCACGCGGCCAAACCCCTTGAGCGCCCATAGGACGCGGGCTGCTGCCTCCCGCACGCATGCGGCGCGAGACGCCGGTAGTGCGAGCTGTCGGATGCGGTCCTGGTACTCGGGCAACATTTGCCATTGTTCGAGCGCGTTCACATCTGAAAAAATAATGTCTTTGAAGGCGTTAGCGGTGGCACGGCGCTGGAACGCGTCTAACTCCGGTGTAGGGATTCCTTCAATGATGTTCCATTGATCCTCTCGCTGAGACGCGGTGAGGTCGATCTTAAGGAGGAGTCGTGGCGAAATGAGCGCGAAGACCGAATCGTGGTCAATCATGACGGGGGAATCCGGGAGCGGGAAGTGATGATGTTGGGTGCGCCAGAAGGTCCACTCGCCGAGTGCGAGTGGTATTACAGCTCGCGCGAGCGCCAGACGATCGGACCACGCATTCTTGAGAAGCCAGAAGTACTCCCACTTCTCTGTACTTAGCGGACTGGGCTCGCCCAGCATACTGGTCATCAGCTCATGACTGCGCATGGCGTGTATCACGAGGGCGCAGGCCAAGAATCCTTTGTGGACGGAAGATTCGAGGCCCCCTCGCTTAGCGGCGCGCAGCAGTGCGTCGTAGCACTGCAAATTCTCCACCCCGGTTAGGGTTGCTTCAAAATCAAGGTATAGGATGTCCGGGTGTTCTGCGAGGCACTGCCTGAGGTTCTCCGCTTTGTCCGGGAATCGCCGCTGACAAAACTCTAGCATGGACGCGGTCGTGATTTCCGCGATGCCAAGACCCTTGTCGTAGTGGACCTTCTCCGTTTGGGTTTTGAAAATCTTGTTGCTGCGCAGATTGAGTGTGAAGACCTGCTGCCTGCGAGATGATCCGCGCCCAATCTTGCCAGTACAGGAGTCGGCGAAGAATTGCTCGTTCCAGAGAGCCGTCCAGAAACACGGATTGTAATGATTGCGCTTCGCGCCCTGGTACGCCACCGTCTTCATTATCCCCGATCTAGTCGCGCCGTGAATTGGACGCGGGTGCGCGACGCAGACGGGGCAGTTAGCTCCGTTTTTTTTGCGGCTCATTTCTGAGTATTTGTATACACTCAGAAGAGGAGGTGCCTCATGCCCGATTCCTTGCCTGCCTTGGAAGCCGAACGCTCCCAGATTCTGCGCCAGATCGGAGCCCTGGGAGATTTGCGCCCAGGCTCGATTTGCGCCGTCGCCCGCCGCTGCGGAAAGCCCACCTGCCACTGCGCCAAGCCCCACGATCCGGGCCACGGTCCGCAACTGCGGCTCACCCGCAAGGTGGACGGCAAAACCGTGGCCGAGTCCTTTGCTTCCTCTGCCGCTTTCCATAAAGCCCAGGCCGAAACCCACGAGTACCAGCGCTTGCAGAAGCTATGCGCGGATCTGGTGGATATCAACGAAAGAATCTGCCGCCTCCGGCCGGTCCAGAAACAGCCGGAGAAGTGGACGGCGGAGGGAAAAAAACGGCTGCTGCGGTCCATCAAGAAGTCGCGCGCGAAATAGACACGCTGTTGCCCCGCATCTTCGCGGAACGGCGAAAGACCGGCGAGTTAGACATCGAAGCCGTGGAGTTGGCGTTGCGCACCGCGCTACACGCCGCCGGAGCAGCGGGTCTGGCCGAACTTCTCCGCGAGCCGGGTCCCATCCAAACCAGTGTGCCCTGCTCCTGCGGAGGCAACGCCCGGTATAAGGACGGGCGGCCCAAACCCATCCTCACCGTGCTGGGTCCCGCCCAAATGCTCCGCGCCTATTACTGGTGCTCGCGCTGCCGGCAAGGGCGGTTTCCCGCCGACGCCGCCCGCGACATCCAAGACACCGGGTTCTCGCCGGGGGTCCGCCGCATGCTGGCCCTGGTCGGCAGCGAGTGCTCCTCGTTCGATCGCGGACGTCAGCAGATGGACTTGTTGGCCGATGTGGAGGTCACCGCCAAGGCCGTGGAGCGGGTGACGGAAACGATCGGCGCAGACATCGCCTGCCGCCAACAGCAGAGCATCCGGCAAACCATGCAACTGGACGTGCCCGCCGCCGTGCGTCAACCCATCCAAAAAATATATGCGCAAATGGATGGCACCGGTGGGCCCATGGTGGCCAAAGAGACCCAGGGACGAAGCGGAAAAGGAGAAGACGGGCGGGCCCGTACTCGCGAGGCCAAGCTGGGTTGCGTCTTTACTCAAACCACGACCGATGACCAGGGCCGGCCCGTCCGCGAGGAAGACTCGACCACCTACACCGGAGCCATCGAGCCCGCCGCGGAATTCTCCCGCCGCATCTACACCGAGGCCTATCAGCGCGGTTGGAGCCGCGCACACATCAAAGTGGTCAT
>JBDTAT010000942.1:0-3892 GCA_039924505.1 Bryobacteraceae bacterium | reverse complement strand
GGACGTAACGGCCGCGAGCGGGGCGCCGCTCCGGAAGTTGCAGGCGGCGCGTGGCGCGGCTTTCGGCGACCTGAACAACGACGGCTTCGTTGACATCGTAATAAATTGCAACAACGCGCCCCCGCTGGTCCTTGAGAATTCAGCGGACAACGGCAATCATTGGCTGTTGGTCAATACTATCGGGACGGTGAGCAATCGCGATGGAATCGGCGCACGCATTCGCATCATTCTGCCAGACGGCCGGCGGCAGTATGCCATTGTGTCGACAGCGTCCAGCTATCTTTCCTCGAGCGACAAGCGCGTTCACTTCGGACTCGGATCCGAGCGCTCCGTGACGTTGCTTGAAATCACATGGCCCAGCGGAATCGTCCAGCGGCTGAAAAATGTTCCCGCAGATCGCCTCCTCACCGTGCGCGAACCATCTTCTTCACCTGCGCCGTGAGCTTTCGACGATCTGGAGCGCCTTTCGGATATCCGGATCGTCCGGCATGTCCTTCGCGGCCGCGCGAAGTTCCCGTTCGCCGTCTGGAACATCGCCCGATCGGCAGTGGATCAAGCCGATATTCTTTAGCAATTCGGCCTTGGCGCTGCAACTGCCGCAGACCCGCTGCGCGTCTTTGAGTTGCGCAATTGCCTTGGGCCAGTCTTTCTTCGCGGCCGAAACCAGCGCCACGTTTGACAACGCTTCCGCCTGGCTTAGGGCCTGATCGTCCTGCTTCAAAGCCGCCAGCCGTGTTTCGTACGCCTTCGCTTGCGCGGCATTCGTATCCCGCACCGCCCGCATCAATGCGTATAGCGCTTCAGTTTGATTCGGATCGACGGCGAGCGCCTTCTTCCACACCGCAATGGCTTCGCCCGTCTGGCCACTTCGCTGCAGGTTCCGGCCGAGCAGAACGTAGTCATGCGTATTCCGCGGTTCCAGCACGATGGCGCGCCGGAGCAGCTCAATGGCGCGCGGCCGGCGGTCCCGCTGCTCCTCCGTCAATGCGAGCAGATCGACCGCTGGCGCGAAGTTCGGAGCGAGCTCAATTGCCCGCTCCAGTTCCGCCGCCGCTTCGTCCAGACGCCCCAGGTCCTTTAGCGCTCTGCCTTTGTTGTAGTGCGCCGGAGAAAGGTTGGGCGCGAGGCGCACCGCGTCCGAAAATTCCGCCAGCGCCGAATCGACGTGGCCCGCGTCAGCCAGCGCGATGCCCAGGTTCAGGCGCGATTGCGGATTTTTTGGATCGAGCTGCGCGAGCGTGCGAAACGTCTCGACCGCCCCCGGCCCGCCTAAGCGCGCCTGGACCATGCCGAGCGCGGTCAGGGCCTTGATGTTTTTGCCGTCCAATTGAATGGCCGGCTGCAACTCCTTCTCAGCTTCGGCGAAATTTCCCTTGGCCGCCAACACCAGCGCGAGGTTTACGTACGCCTGCGTATATTTTGGATCGATGCCGATCGCTTTGCGAAACTCTTCTTCGGCGCGCCGGGAATCGCCGCGTTGCCCGTAGAGAACCCCGAGATTTCCATGACACTCCGCGCACTGCGGATCGGCCGCCAGGGCGGCAAGAAACTCCTGCTCGGCTTCGGACCCCTTCCCGCGTCCGAGCAGCAGAAGACCGAGCCGATGATGCGCGGCTGACAGCTTCGAGTCATCCTGTATCGCCTGGCGCAGCGATTGCTCTGCTCCCTTCCGATCCCCTATCCGCTCCTCGGCCAGCGATAGATTGTAGTGAACGCTCGCGTTGTGAGGGTCGACTTTCAACGCGTCCTTATAGACGTTGACGGCGCCCTGGGCGTCGCCTTGCCGCAGCAGGTCGTTCGCCTTCGCCATCGTCAATTCGGTCATCGTCCGCTGTTGTTTGCTTTGCCGCAACCGCTCGAACTCGTTCATCTCCTGCTGAGACTGTTTCGTGTCGTTCAGTTTGCGCAGCACCGCGGCGAGCTGGAACCGCGCTTCCGATGAGTCCGGCTTCAGCCGGCTGGCCTCTTCGAGGCGTGTTTTGGCCTCCTGTAATTTCCCGAGGCGCCCGAGCACGCAACCGTAGTTGTACTCCGCCAGATAGTCATCCGGCCGCAGCTTCACGGCCACGGCCAAATCGGAGGCGGCTTTCTCGTATTCTCCGGTTCCGCGGCGCGCGGTTCCGCGCAGCAGGCGCGTTTCAAAGTTGCCGGGCTTCCGCCGCGCATAGTCATCAAGGGCTGCCAAAGCATCCTGCTGCCGGTCCACCGTCAGAAGCGCTTTCACCATTGCCAGGCGCGCGGCATCGTTCGACGGGTCCAGCTTCACGCTGTTTCCATACGCGGCCCCCGCTTCGCCGAACAGTTTTTTCTCCGCGTACAAATTTCCGAGGGCGAAGAAGACGGCCGTCGAGCGGGGGCTTGCGGCGGCGCATTTCTGCAGGATCGCCAGTGCGTGGTCGCTGTCTCCGGTCTCGACTAGCGCTCCCGCCAGGGTGACGCCGGTCTCGACGTTGCCCGGCTCAAGCTCGTTTGCTTTTTTCAGGTACTCGATCCCGGCGGCCAATTGCTTCCGGCGGACCAGAAGTTTCCCGAGATGCAGGAGCGCGAACGTGCTTTTGCTGTCGATGGCCAGCGCCGCGCGGAACTGTTCCTCGGCAGCCGGAAACACGCCGCCCTGTTCGAGGACCGATCCCAGCGCTGTGCGGCCCTGGACCAGATCCGGGTGCTGTGCGACGAGCGAACGAAACGCCGCCGTAGCGCCGCGGAGGTCGGCACTCTGGGCGAGCGCCAGCCCCAGGTTGTACGCCGCCTCCCACGAATTCGGATCCAGCGCAAGCGCGGAACGAAACGAAGCGATGGCACAGCGGAAATCCTTCTGTCCGGCGAACCACGCGCCGATGGCGTCATAGACGCGGCTGGATGGCGCCGATTCCAGCGTCTTTTCGAGCGCCGGAGGCCCGGAACACGCACCCGTGTTCTGACCAAAGGCGCCGGCTGAGAACGTCAGAAAGAACGCCGCGATCTTCCCTGGTGTCCGGCAAGTCACAATCGATTAGCAGCGTGCGGCTGCTAGAATATCAACTTCAATCCGAACTGTAGGGTGCGGGGCGAGTTCCCCAGGCCCGTCACTTGTCCAAAATTCGACGCGGTCATGCTAGTAACCGGAACGCCATAGACTACGTTGTTCATGATATTAAATGCTTCCGCCCGGAACTCGAGCCTTCGTTTCTCCATAATCGGAAATTGGCGGAAGACGGAGAAGTCGATATCCCAAAAAGGATCGCTTCGAAACGTGTCGCGCCCCAGGCTTCCGAACGTGTAGACGGCCGGAATCTGAAACGCCGCCTTATTGAACCAAGCCTGGCGGCTCGGATTTGACAGAGACGGATCGCCCACCAGGTTCGCGGTTTCATGCGTGCTGGGATTGCCCGTGTTGGGAATGTCGCCGGACACGGTGATGCTGTACGGTGTGCCGGATCGCGCGGTGGTGATGGTGTTGACCTGCCAGTTACCCAGCGTGTAATTCAGAAACGCATTGCTAAGCTGCCAATGTTTGCCGGTTCCCACCGGAAGCGCGTAGATGGCGTTCACGCTCAGCACATGCGTGAGGTCGAAAGTCGAGATGCTGCGATCGTTCTGGTATTGATATGGATCGCGGATCAGAGTGCCATTGCCATATAAGTCGGACGCTCCGTCGTCGATCGATTTCGAATAGGTGTACGAAATCTGATAAGCGAACCCGCTCTGAAAACGGCGGTTGAAGAACACTTGCAAACCTTCGTAGTCCGCTTTCCCGATGCTCCGATCATAATACGTCGATTTGGCGTAAGGATACAGAGCGCGGCTCTGCGGGTTGCCGGGTCCGGGAGTCAGCGCGGTGTTGTAACCTCCCCCGACATCGGTGCGGCGGCTGCCGGAGCCGACATAGTTGACGGTCAATTCCGTGCTCGAA
>JBDTAT010000941.1:0-6042 GCA_039924505.1 Bryobacteraceae bacterium | reverse complement strand
TGGATGTAGGGAATTATTTGTTCCATGGCGTCCGGCTGCCCTACCACACGTTCGGAAAGTGCGGAGATCAGGTCATTGGCGCCATCCACCTGTAGTCTTCTCGATCTCGATGCGACATTCGGGTTCTTCACGTCAGCGTTTCCCCTTTCGAAAATCAGTATAGACACGAGTCGCCCGAAAACGAACCATGACGGACGGAAATAAGGCTATTTTGGAGAACTTTTTAGAAACTATTTGTCTTGAAGAATGAATGGATTACATGCGCAATGCGGGTGCTGGCATGGCCATCGCCATAAGGGTTGTGAATGCGCGACATGCGCAGGCGCTCGGGGTCATCGTCAAGCAGACGCGAGACCTCGCCGCAGATGGCGGTGCGGTCGGCGCCAACCAATTTCACCGTTCCCGCCGCCACCGCCTCCGGGCGCTCGGTTTTCTCGCGCATCACCAGCACCGGCTTGCCGAGCGAAGGGCCTTCCTCCTGAATGCCGCCGCTATCGGTCAACAACAGGCAGGCGCGGCGCATCAGGTCGACGAACGGAATATAGCTTTGCGGTTCGATGAGGATGACGTTCGAGACTCCGGCGAGATGGCGGCGGACGGGGTCCTGCACGTTGGGATTGGGATGGACGGGAAAGACAATCTGAACATCGGGACGCTGGGCAAGATCCGCGAGCGCGCCGCAGATCTGGTCCATCCCGCCGCCGAAACTTTCGCGGCGGTGCGCGGTAACCAGAATTAGCTGGCGGGACGGGTCGAGCCAGGGCCATGCCGGCGTGGGCAGGCGTCCGCCGTCCAGGCCATCGCGCACGTACAGCACCGCATCGATACACGTATTGCCGGTGACTGAAATCCAAGCCGGATCGACGCCTTCGCGCAGCAGATTCGCGCGCGCGCCATCGGTGGCGGCGAAATGCAGCCGGGCGAGGCGGCCGGTCAACACGCGGTTGAGTTCCTCGGGGAACGGCTGATACCAGTCGCCGGTGCGAAGGCCGGCCTCGACGTGGCCGACGGGGACATGGGCGTAGAATGCCGCGAGCGCTCCGCAGAAAGTTGTGGTGGTATCGCCTTGGACCAGGACCATATCCGGGCGCGCAACTGCGAGCACCGGCTCCAGGGCGGCAACGATGCGGGATGTGGATTGATACAGACTCTGGCCCGGAAGCATCAGGTCCAGATCGTAGTCCGGAGTAACACCAAACGCGCCAAGAACCTGGTCCAGCAAATGCCGGTGTTGTGCGGTGACGCAAAGCTGGACGTCGAAATCCGTTCCCCGCGAGCGCAGATGCTGGAGGACCGGGCACAATTTAATGGCCTCCGGCCGTGTCCCGCAGACGAAAAGAATTTTCAACATCGCAAGCTCAATAGGAGCGCAAAGGGTGCGGCGCGTACCCTCACCGGTTGAAGGAACTATTTCGCGCCGCGCTCCGTTTTGCGCGAGTTCCTGAGGAAAGATGGGATGGAAACGATCCGCGTGCCCGGCCGGCCTTGGCGGCGGGCGCGAGCATCGCTACTTGTGACGGTACGTAATGCGCCCCTTTGTGAGATCGTACGGCGAAAGCTCCAAGGTGACGCGATCGCCAGCCAGCACGCGGATGCGGTTCCGGCGTAGCTTGCCGGCCAGATGCGCGAGGACCGTTCGATCTTGATCGAGCTGGACACTGAATAAACCGCTAGGAAATTTCTCGACAACCGTTCCAGTTACTTCAATACTATCTTCCTTGCTCATTTTCCTCCGTGGATTGGGAATTTCGGACGCGCCCGCAGGCAACCATATTATAACGTAAGAAAATCCGCCGGCCCGGAAGACTATGACAGCCGGGGGACTGGCGGACTAATTGTCCATCACGAAATAAACGCTTGCTTGTGCGTGCGGTTCAGAAAGCGCTTCCGAGCCTCAGCGCCCTCTGGGCGCGTGAGTACCTACGTAGTTAGGTTCTTGCCGAAATCGGCGGAAAATTTTTTGGATGCGCGTTTTGGCTAATGTTTACGCGCCTTCAGCCCACGCTGAGAGCGCCTCGAACTTCCACGAATCGTAACCGAGCCGCGACCGCTAGGGAGCGGTTGTACAGGTTGTTTCATGACGAGCCCTAAGGCCGGCATCGGAACTATTCTCTATGAACCAACGCCGCGGCGGCGAATGAGCATAATAGGAGGGGCACGTTAGTGTAACGCATCGTATCCGCTAGCGCGATGTGAAGTGAGTGATGTGAAGTGAGTGATGTGAAGTGAATGATTTCGCGGCGGTCTTCGGCTGCGGCATTGGGCGCATACCGGGCAACCGCTTGCTTACGCGCCCGGCTCGGAGTGGGCCGTCCCGACCGCGACGCGCCGGCGGACGGTCCGGCGCCGATCGCATCTAACCCCTCGGCGGCGCACCGTTTCAAGTGAGGAGCGAATGTGGAGAGCATTAAGGAAAAAGGCGTGCTGGTTACGGGCGGGGGCCGCGGGGTCGGGAAGCGGTTGGCCATCGGATTCGCCGCCGCTGGAGCGCGTGTGGGCCTGCTGGCGCGGACCCAGGCGGAACTCGACGTGGCGCAACTGGAGATTCAGGATGCCGGCGGAACCGCGATGCGCATCCGCGCCAATGTCTGCGACAGCGAGGAGATGGCGGCGGCGGTGGACCGTATGCGCGTCAACTACGGCGGCGTGCATGTGCTGATCTGCGCAGCCGCCATCCAGGGGCCGATCGGACCGCTGCTGGAGACTTCGTCGAAAGCATGGATCGAGACTATCCAAACAAATTTGATCGGCGTGATGAACTCCTGCCGCGCCGTTCTGCCTTCGATGATTGAGCGGCGGTCGGGAAAGATCATCGTGCTGTCCGGCGGGGGCGCGGTTACGGCGCGTCCTAATTTTTCCGCGTATGCCGCTTCTAAAGCGGCGGTGGTTCGCTTTGTGGAGTCGGTGGCCGAAGAGGTGCTGAACCACAACGTGCAGATCAACTGCATGTCGCCTGGAGGCACGTACACAAACATGACGGACGAGATCCTCGGGGCGGGGGATCGCGCCGGATGGAAGGAAATCGAGGGAGCGCGGGAGGTCCGGGTCACCGGCGGCATTGCTCCGGAAAAACAGCTTCAACTCGCGCTGTTTCTGGCGTCGGAACAATCCAATCACGTGAGCGGCAAGACGCTGCACGTCAAAGACGATTGGAAAAAACTGAAGAGCGCGAACGTGCATCCGGAAATGTATACGATGCGGCGCGTGCAGAAAGTGTGAGGGTATTTGCACCGCGGCGTCTGAAGGGCCGGCGAAGACCAAACCGGGGTTCGTGACTCGAAGTAGGATGCCGCGGAAGATGAAAACTCCGGTGCCGATTTTAAAGCTGGAAAGGCTGGTCAATGTCGCAGTTCCTGAAAAGCGCAAAGGGTGCGGCGCGCACCGCCAATTGAGTCGGGAACTGTTTCGCGCCGCACCCGTTTTGCGCGTGTTCCTGAAAAGTTTCGCGATGGAAAATAGCGCGCAACCCGCGGGATCGGGCTCTTCCCCACGGCTTTTGAAGTATGTATTTTCTCCTCCGGGCAACTAGCGAGGTCTTCTCGCGCGGTGTTACCCAGCCGCGTTTCAATAAGGGTCAATTGTGCAACATGGCAGCACCGGTTGATTTTGTTTTAGGCGCTTTGCGGTCCTTTCGCCCTCTTCCTCCTTTTGCGGTGCTGCGGAATGTGTCATCATGTGTTGACCGGCGCGAGGTGATGATGCAGTTCACGAATGAAGAATTAGAGGAAATGATTCAAAACGCGGGAGGTGTACCGCAAGGGACCGAAGGCACTCCTGTTGGCGGAAATCCGTCTCCCATTCAGATCATGGCCGAAGTTGAGGCCCAAGGAATCCAGATTCCCTGGGCACAGATCGGACAATTCCTAATCTGTGTTTTGGTGGGCATCTGGACGCAGTCACTACCGGCAGCGGTGGCAAGCTGTGGCTTGGTCCATAGTGGTGGCGGAAGCGTATCGAGCTAAATCGTGGACGGTGAGGGGTTGATAATCTGCGTTAAGTCAACCCCGACGCACGACAGATTTCCAAACGGAGGTCATCCGCTAGGCTGTCTTGTGCTGCCGCTACTGTCCCGCTAAAGCTCCCCATAAACGTGACCCGCGAAGCGTCAGTGAGCAACGTTTCATAACTGGTCCTTTGTGCAACGCGATGATACTTAGCGGTTTTGTTTTTGACACCCACATGATCAGAGCCAAGGTGCGTTTCTGGTCCGAATGTCATCGGCCAGACTTGTGCGAAGGTTACTCGCTGCCTCAAGTATCGCGTCACGCGCTCCGTCATCGATCTGTGCGTCAGGTCGTGTCTCAAGCCCGCCATTGTCAATCACGTGCTGCATTTGCTTTTTCAACGCAAAATATGGTTTCCGGCTCCGTTTCGACAGATATATTCCGCCCTCTTTGAAATACCACTCGCGCATATCTACGGATACTGCCTTGACCATGTTGTAGTTAAGGACGTAATGCGGGGCGAACCGTGCCAACGGTTCGGTTTTCGGCCAGAGCTGCTTATAGAGCTCCAACCTCTTGTCATGAAGATTCTTGTCGTACTCGACTCTCATGTCCAGCCGAATCTTGGAACGCGTGCCGAAATACGTCAGTGCCGAAGAAATCACTCCGCTGACGAGACCGGTTATCAGAGACGCCACAGAAACACTATCCGCCACAAGAAGAATTATAGAACTTGTCCGGGGCAAGTGCGCTCGCCGGGAAGCCAAATTTCCACAATTCGTTGGGGAAATGTCTAATGTGGCTCCCGACCCGCCTTTAGTTTACTGACGCCGGTGACATGGGAATGGCTTGAGTGGCGGTGTTTCAGAATGGGTAAGTTTTGCAACGCGACAATACTATTGTGTGTTTGATGTCGGTCAGGCGCGGCGCACATGATCTTGCGCGTAGCGGTTAGAATAAGGGAGTCGCCTCATGGAGATCAGGTTCAAATGGGTCGTCCCCATTCTGCGCATCTTCGACATCGCCAAGGCAGACGAGTTCTATCAAGGGTTTCTCGGCTTTTCGGTCGATTGGGACCACCGGTTCGACTCGGGCGCTCCGCTGTATCGCCAGGTTTCGCGTGGCAATCTGATCCTGCATTTGAGCGAGCATCACGGCGACGGTAGTCCCGGTGCCCGGATTCGCGTGATGATGGAGGGCGTCGAGGAATTTCACCGCGAGATCAGTTCGAAGGACTACCGCTATATGCGACCCGGTCTCGAATCGACGCCGTGGGGAACGATCGAGACTGGCGTCATCGACCCCTTCGGCAATCTCATCCGTTTCTGTGAGCCGAATCGGACGTAGGCGTACCACCGCAAAATACATAAAGATGTGTCAGGTTCAAAATGAAGTCATGAAATACGGTTACGCCCGCGTCTCGACCGACGTTTCAAAACTGGTCCTTTGCGACACAAGGCGCAAACCCAAGCGCAGCTTGAGTTTCAGGGCATTTCGACCCCCCTGCAGCCGGAAGAAAATCATCCGTGACGCACGGCGCCCCACCGCGATAAAAGACTACCATGACAAGGAGGGTAAGAACATGGCGAATCTTGATTGGTCACAATGCCCGGCCGTGGAGAGCATCCCCGGCAAGGTAAGCGGCGCGTGGGTTTTCAAGGACACGCGGATGCCGATCTCCGTCATTTTTGAAAACCTCGAATATGGTTCGAGCGTTGAAGAAATCATGGAGAACTACAACGTGACCCGCGAGCAGATTCAGGTTGTGCTGGAATTTGCGGCCCGCAGTGCCGCCGCTCCGCCGGCTCCAGTCGGCGCGGTAAGTACGGTTGATGCGCATACTCTTTGACCACAGCACCCCATATGGCCTCGTTCGTCACCTTGAAGGTCACTCGGTTTCTACATCCCAAGAGCGCAAAGGGTGCGGCGCGCACCACCACACCAACCAGGAACTATTTCGCGCCGCACTCCGTTTTGCGCGAGTTCCTTAGAAGTGCGGACGGTGCGTGTCAACGACTTTGAGACACTCCTTTTAAGAATTTAATGAGTATCTGCGTGTGAGTTCAATGGTTTGTTAATCCAAACCTCCTTGGGAAGG
>JBDTAT010000940.1:0-3633 GCA_039924505.1 Bryobacteraceae bacterium | reverse complement strand
GAAAGAGCTTCGAGTACCGCGCGAAGTATCCCAGCGGAGAAACCGAAACGCTGCTCAGCGTTCCGCATTACAGCTTCAACTGGCAGCTTACTTACGAGCTGGCGCAGCCGAAACTATTGCCCCAGGGCACGGTGATCGAGTGTACGGCGCACTACGACAACTCGATCAATAATCCGCTGAATCCCGACGCAACCAAGGAAGTCCGCTACGGCGAGCAGAGTTGGGATGAAATGATGTTCGGCTTTTTCGACGTCGCCATTCCAATGGACGAGAAACCGGCGGATCTGTTGCGCGCACCGAAAAAGACCGCCGCCGATTAAGATAGAGATATGCTTCGAGCTTTCGCACTCGTCGTGATCGTGGCCGGCAGTGCGGCGGCCGCTACTTCCGGAAGCGTTACATTCACTAAGGACGTGCTGCCAATTCTGCAGCGCAACTGCCAGGGTTGCCATCGTCCGGGTGAAGTGGGTCCGATGCCGCTCGAAACATACCAGCAGGCGCGTCCGTGGGCGAAAGCCATCAAGGATGCCGTACTCGAGCGCAAGATGCCGCCGTGGTTCGCCGATCCGCACTTCGGCAAGTTCGCGAACGACCGTTCCTTGCGGCAAGCCGACGCGGAGACACTGGTCGCCTGGGCGGATCATGGAGCGCGGGAGGGCGACGGGAAGGACGCGCCGCCGCCGGCTCACTTCGTCGATGGATGGAATATCGGCCGCCCCGATGTGGTCTACGAAATGCCCACGGCGTACGAGATTCCCGCCTCGGGAACCATCGATTATCAATATCTGGTGATCCCCACCGGATTCACCCAGGACAAATGGATTCAGATGGCCGAGGTGCGGCCGGGCAACCGCGCGGTAGTCCATCACGTGATCGCGTTCATTCGCCCGCCCGGTTCGCACTGGCTTACGGATGCGCGCCCGGGAATTCCGTTTTCGCCCAAAGCTTCCGGACACCGCGGCGGAGAAGGCCGGGGCGGCATTCGCGATACCGAGCTGCTGGTGGGCTTTGCGCCCGGGTTGCAGCCGACGGTGTTGAAGGCGGGGCAGGCGAAGCTGGTAAAAGCGGGGTCCGATATTGTGCTGCAATTGCACTACACCGCGAACGGAAAAGCCGCCACCGACCAGACGAAGATCGGCGTGGTGTTCGCCCGCGCGGCTCCCACCGAGCGCATTGTGACGATGAACGCGTCAAACTCCAAGTTCATAATTCCGCCGGGCGATGCGGATTACGAGGTGCAATCGCAAGTGACGTTCGATGAGGATGTGACGCTGGTGGAAATGATGCCGCACATGCACTTGCGCGGCAAGGATTTTCTCTACAAGGTCGTTTATCCAACGGGTGAATCGGAAACTTTGCTGAGTGTGCCGGACTACAGCTTCAGTTGGCAGCTTGGATATACGCTGGCTCAGCCTTTGGCGATTCCGAAGGGCACGCGCATGGAGTGTACGGCGCACTTCGACAACTCACTCAACAACACGGCCAATCCAAACCCGAACAAGGAAGTCCGTTGGGGCGATCAGAGCTGGGAAGAAATGATGATCGGTTGGTTCGATGTGGCCATCGACGCCCATGCCGACCCGGGCAATATTCTGCGAACGGCGCCGGCGCGCGCCGCGGCTGAGCCCGCAAAGGGCGCGCCGGAGTCCTCATTGCAACCAGGCAAGCAGTCGGCACGCTCCGTTTTGCGGGCTGCTACTGAGAACTGACGGAGAGGGCGGCGGGATGCGGCGTTTCTTCGTTCTGATTTGCATCGCGGCCACAAGTCTTAGCGCGCACGACATTATCTCCACGAAGATCACCTTCTCGCGCGAGATCTCCCGCATCCTGTACCAGCGCTGCGCTTCGTGCCACCACGACGGCGGCGCGGCATTTTCACTTGAGACCTACGAAGCCGCGCGCCCATGGGCGAAGGCGATCAAGGAAGAGGTTCTGTCGCGCCGGATGCCGCCCTGGGGAGCGGTGAAGGGCTTCGGGGAATTCCGCGGCGATCGCTCGCTGACGCAAGTGGATCTGGAAATCATCGCCGACTGGGTGGAGGGCGGCGCGCCCGAAGGAGATCCCCGCCTGCTACCCGCCATGCCGCAGTTTCCGCCCGCCGCGAATGACCGGGCATGGCCGGCCGGCGCACGGGAGACCGCGCTCGACGGCGCGGTAACGTTGCACCATGCGGAGATGCTGACGGCCATCCGTCCGAAAGCGCTGCCCGAGGGGACATCGGTAAAGGTGGTCGCCGAACGGCCGGACGGAAGTATCGAACCGCTGGTCTGGATTGAAAATTATCGCGCCGCCTTCTGCCGGACGTATATCTTCGCCGCACCGCTGCCGTTTCCGGCGGGAACTCGCGTCGTGATGTCGCCCGAAACAGCGGGTGGGACGTTCTCTCTGTTTGACATGGCCGCTCAAAAATAGTATGACGCCGCTTCAAATCGGAAATCGGCGCGCCGCACAGTTCCGACGGTAATCCGCCGGACTCGCCGCTGACGGAGACAATCAAACGGCTCTCTCCGAAACCGCCGGCAGCCGGATCATCCGCTTCTTACCGAACAGCTTCAGGCCCATCGCGGCAGCGATCAAAGTGCCGCCGATCAGGAAGAACGAACCCGGCTCCGGCGCGGCCGTGCTGACCGCAACGGAATCGATATAGGTGCCGTAGGTGTCCGACGGACCCAGGTCCTCGAATTCCAGCCGCGTGGATTCGCCGGTCGCTTTCAAGGCGTAGTTGTACACGGACCACTCCGTCTGAGTGACGCCGACGCCGCCCACCGGACCTAGATCCGCCACCATATTACCGTTCCACAACACGCCAAGTTGGTTCTCCCAGGCTGGAATGTAGGGACGAGGAGAAAATGCGAATGAAAGATTGTAAGTCTGGCCGGGAATGGTGGAGAGCGTCTGATAAATGCCGCTGCTGCCGTCGCTGTCCAGCTCGACGAACTGGTTTCCCTGATAGGGAGCGCCGGCGATGCCGCTCTGAATTTCGACACTGTGGCCCCAGGCGAGTTGCCAGCCGGGAATTCCGTTGGTGAAGTACTGGTAGTTGTCCGCCGCAATCACGGGAGTCTCGAAAGTACCGTTAATAACAATGTTGTCGGCGCGCACGCTAAGAGTTGAAAGCAGGACTACGCCGAAAAAACCGAGCAAAAGTCGTGTAGATTTCATACAGGCAGAGTACGGCTAGCGCTTGGATGCAACAAGGACTAGCCGGCCCAGGCGGTTCTAATCCCGGCGGAGGTAGGCCGTGCGGATTAGAATGGGCTGATAACGGGAATGCGAATCAGCCGACGTCTTTTTCTCGCCGCTTCGTCTCTCGCTCTCCGCGCAAGCGCCGCCCAGCGGCCGCGGGTGGCCTGTATCGTGAACGCGTATTTTCCGAATTCCCATGCCGACGTGTTCGTCAGCCGCCTGCTCGACGGCTACCGCTTGAATCATGCCTGGCACCCGCCACGCCTGGATGTGGTTTCGCTGTACGTCGATCAGTTTCCCTCCAACGATATGGCGCGCGAGCAGGCCGACGAGCATGGAATCCGCATCTACCCGGCCGTGGCGGAAGCTTTGCGCCGGGGCGGCGGAGAGCTCGCGGTAGATGCTGTCGCCGTCATCGGCGAGCATGGGAATTATCCGCGCACGCCG
>JBDTAT010000939.1:0-3228 GCA_039924505.1 Bryobacteraceae bacterium | reverse complement strand
AACTTCGGCCAGATTCTGAAGGGAACCGTGGGGCAGGGAAGCGCGAACTTTCCGCGGCAGATCCAACTCGGATTTAAATTTATTTTCTGATGCCGGGGAATCCGCCGCGCGTTTCGGGATCCCCGCGCCACACTGCGAAATTTGATAGACTCTTTGCCAAGTCGTTTTCGGATTTACGGAAAGGGGATTATGCGTACGCTCCACAACTTTGTTCTGGCCGGTTTGCTGATCGGTTCGGCCGTCTTATTCGGGCAGTCATTTACCGCCTCGGTGCGCGGCATCGTCACCGATGCAAGCCACGCCGCAATTCCAGGCGCTAAAGTCACCATCACCAGCGTGGAGAGGAACACGCTCCAAAAGGCGGCGACCGATAACGCCGGCCGGTACGTCATCACGGCGCTTCCTCCGGGCCACTACGTCCTGTCGGTGGATGCGCAAGGATTCAATAACTATACGCGCAGCGCCTTCGAACTGCAGGTGCAGCAGGAGGCGACGGTGGATGTTCAACTGACCATCGGAACCGTGTCCACCTCCGTCGAGGTGCAGGCGTCGGCGCCGCTGCTAAACACCACTAGCGCGACGCTCGGCCAGGTGGTGGATAACAAGTTCATTTTGTCGCTTCCGCTCGCGGGCCGCTCGCCGCTTTCCTTAATCGAATTGACGCCTGGAGTGACCCCATCGAATTTGAATCCCGGCGGGCAGAGCAACACCAATTTCACGGCGAACGGCACTCGCAACTCTACCGCCGATGTCCTGCTGGATGGAATGAGCGTGGCCAACATAGAGCAGAACAGCGGCATCACAAATTTGGAATATCAACCGTCCGTCGACGCTGTGCAGGAGTTCAAGGTGCAGACGAATTATTTCAGCTCCGAATTCGGAAATACGGGCGGCTCCATCGTGAACGTCATTGTCAAGAGCGGCACCAATCAGCTGCATGGGGATACCTACGAATTTCATCGCAACTCCGCGCTGAACGCCAATAACTGGTTTTCCAATCGCGCCGGCCGCGCCATTCCCGACTTCCAGCGGAACGTGTTCGGCGGCACCATTGGCGGCCCCGTGCGAATCCCGCACCTTTACCACGGGCGGAACAAGACATTCTTCTTTTTCGATTATGAAGGCACCCGCCAATCGAGCGCGTCCACCCGGACGATGACCGTCCCTTCGGCCCAGGAACGCGTGGGGGATTTCAGCAATACGCGCGCCTCCAACGGCCAGCTGATCACGATTTTCAACCCGTTCGACACGTTCCAAAATTCCGCCGGCAAAACGCTACGTCAGCCATTTCCCGGCAACATCGTTCCGCTATCGATGCAGGATCCGATCGCGTTGAACGTGCTGAAATACTATCCGGCCGCGACCTCCGACGGCCTCCCGTTCACACATGCGAACAACTTTTTTGCCCAGGGCGTCAGCGTCAGTCAAAGCGATCAGATGGACATCAAGCTGGATCACAATATCGGCGACCGGCAGCGCATCTCCTCGCGTTACAGCTTGAACTGGGGCGGCTCCGTCCCACCCCTGCTGCTCGGCAACATTGCCGATAATTCCACCAACGGCGACAGCAGCTCGCGCACGCAGAATTACGTTTTCGATTACACGCGCACGCAAAATCCCTCCACGATTATCGAGTTGCGCTACGGCCTGCTGCGGCAACGCGCCAACACCAATCCGAAGAGCCTGGGGTTCGATCAAACTTCGCTCGGGTTGCCGAAAGTCTATCTCACCTCCGGCGTCAAAATGTTCCCGACGTTTTCTCCGGAAGGGTATCAGGAGCTTGGACAGGTGGGCTATGGCTTGATCGCGCGGGGCGATGAAATGAACTCCGTCTTGGGCAGCGTCACGAAAATTCTCGGTGGACATACGTTGAAAATGGGCGCCGAGGCCAGATTCTATCTCATGAATTACCTGCAGCCGGGTTATCCGCAAGGGCATATGTCCTTCAGCCGGGCCACCACGAATCAGGACCCGTTCAGCAGCAGCTCATTTCAGGGTAACGGCATCGCTTCCATGTTGATTGGCTGGGGCAGCGGCGGAGATTATCACTTGGATCCGCCGTCGGCGTCCGCCTCCAAGTATCTCGGCTTTTACGCGCAGGACGACTGGAAGATTGCGCGCAAGCTGACGCTGAATCTCGGACTGCGCTACGATTTCGACCTGCCGCGCACCGAGCGCTACAACCGCTATAGCTGGTTCGATCCGAACGCTCCGTCGCCGCTGGCGGGCCAGGTTCCCGGCTATCCGGATCTGATAGGCCAGATGAAATTCACCGACAACAGTACCCGCAGCCCCGTCGATGGCTACTACAAGGACTTCCAGCCTCGCGCCGGTTTCGCGTACGAGTTGAACGACAAAACTTCCATCCGCGGCGGTTACGGGATCTACTACACCGTTTCGCGCGCGACGATCAAAGGCCACACCGGCTCGGGTTTCTCCACCGATTCGAGTCCCGAATGGAGCCGCGACGGTGGCATTACCCGCTACGCCACCATGGAGAATCCGTACCCGAACGGGCTGAACGTCCCGCCCGGCAATTCGCTGGGCGCCGCGACATTTCTCGGCTTGGGCATCGGCACCGAGACGCGGCCCGACCGCAATCCGCAATATCAACAATGGAACTTTTCCATTGAGCGCGCGTTGCCCGGCAATTCCGTGCTCCAAATTAATTACACCGGCGGTAAGGGGACGTATCTGTATTTTGGCGGCGGCACGGAAAACATGGACCGGCTGGATCAGAGTTACTGGCCGCTGGGCCGCACCGCGTTGAACGCGCTGGTGCCGAATCCATTCTACGGAATTATCACCGATCCGAAGTCGCGCCTCAGCGCCCCCACTGTCACCGAAAACACTTTGCTGCGGCCTTATCCGCAGTACACGGGCGTCAGCGGCTCCACGCCGAATATCGGGAACTCTATTTACCACGGAGTTCAGATCCAATACGAGAAGCGGTTCTCACGCGGGTTGGCGTTTCTCGGCCACTATACGTTCTCGAAGCTGATTGACGACTCCTCGTTTTCCTCCGGCAACGTCGGCTGGCTGGGAGGCGTAACCGATGTGCAGGACCCCTTCAATCTTCGCCTGGAGCGGGCGGTTTCGGCGATGGACATTACCCATCGGCTGGTGCTGACGGCGTCCTACCAGCTTCCCATCGGCCGCGGGAAGCTGATTGGCAGCGGTTGGAGCAAGCCGGTGAACATGCTGCTCGGCGGCTGGGAAGTGAATGCC
>JBDTAT010000938.1:0-8363 GCA_039924505.1 Bryobacteraceae bacterium | reverse complement strand
GCACGGTTCATCAAGGGATGGTCCGGATTCCGGGCGATCTCCTTCCAATCCTCCGGCCGGATGTGTCCCGCGAACATATTCGGATCGAACGCCGGCCGGCTCACCATCGCGAGCACTTCGCCGGTCCGCGGATCCAGCGCCACCACCGCGCCCTTGTGATTCTCCATCGACAACTCAGCCACCGATTGCAGATCCAGATCGATCGTCAGTTCGAGATTGTGCCCGCGGACCGCCTCTTTGCTCTTCAGCACCTGCCGGTCCTTGCCCATGCTGTCCACCACCACCTGCCTCTGCCCATCCACGCCCATCAGCGTGTCGTTGTACTCGCGCTCAATTCCGTCCTTGCCCACGGTCGCGCCGTCGGTGTACTTGGCGAATTCCGGCGTGTTCAATTCCGCATCGCTCACCTCGCCCACATAACCGATGGCGTGCGCCGCGAGGCCTCCCTTCGGATACAGGCGCTGCTGCGCGTCGATGATCTCCATCTCCGGAAACGTCTCCGGATCGCGGTGCGATTCGACGAACGACAACTCGCCCGGCGTCAGTTCCTGCTTGATCACCAACGGAACGTACTTAGGATTCGATGAGAAATGCCGCAGCCGGCTCCTCAAATCCTCCAGGTCCAGGTGAAGCCCGGTGGCAATCGCCGGCAGATGTTCCGGCTTCAGATTCTCCCGGTTCAGAATCACCTTGAACGACGAATGGTTGTCCACAATCACCCGCCCGTCCCGGTCCAGTATCTTCCCGCGCGGCGCCAGCACGGGCGTCGAGCGGATGCTGTTCCGCAGCGCCCGCTCATTGTAAAATTCCGGATTGCGGATCTGCAGATCCCAGAAGCTGGCCACCAGGAAAATCAGTATCGCCACCGCCGCATATTGGAAAAATGCGATCTTGCCCGCGGCGAATTTCGTATCGTCCTGCAGCAAGCGAGCCTGCGATTCCCGCCGTTGTTCGGATTCGCTATCGACAGGATGCACTTAGATAAGCCTTTTCCAACCCGCGCTCGTAAGTATGCGGCGCTTTCACCCTCACCCTCAATCGCCACCCGCGCTCAACCGGTCACCTTCAGTCTATCCAATAGGTGAAACAGCGGTAGCGCCACCGCCGCGTTCAACAATCCTTTAATCAACGTTTGCTGCGGATCGAAATCCAAATCCTGCCCCAGCAGCGCCCGTTTCAACACCCAGTAGAAAAACTGGTGAAAGAAATAAAAAAAAAGGCCCAGCAGAAATCGAATTACCTGGTTATCCACATCGAAGCGCAGGCTGACCGACGCCGCGAAGTAGCCCACTAGCGTCTTCACGATCCCGTACATCCCGATCGGCTCGCTCGACAGCGAATCTTGCACCAGACCGATCCCCGCCCCGATAAATACCCCTGCCACCGGCGATCGCCGCATCAGCGAAAAGTACACCGTCACCAGCAGCGGCAGTTCCAGATACGACAGATAGTAGAAAAACCGCGGGACGTACACCTGAAACAGAATGGCGGCCAGCGGGATGCCGATAATAGCCAGCGGCCCGAACCGCGAGACCCGGCTTTTACGCGCCGAGTCGATCAGAATCTGATCGCTGAATTCCGTCATGGGTTCCCGGGAGGCGTCGCGGGAGCCGTGGCAGGAATCTTCGCGGCCGGCATTCCGGCTGGAGCCGGCGCCGGTTTCGTCTCTCCGGCGGATGGCGCCGCGGTTCCGGCCTTTACAGCGGCAGCTTTCGCGGCGAGTGCGGCCGCCGCCGCCTTCTTCGCCGCTTCCTCCACGTTTACATTGAAATTCGGCGCCGTAAATCCTTGTCCGTACGCGTGATGTTCCGCCGCGCCGATTCTACGGTAGCGGTCCAGCAGCCGGTCGGCGTCCGTTGACAATCCTGTCGATCCTGCATTCGGCTGCGCCCCCGCGCCGCCCGGCGGAGGTTTCAGCAGATGAATCGTCTGCGTTCCGGTCTGCGCCTCGGGAATAAGCTGATGGACGCCCTCCAGCACAATCAGCACCTCTTCCAGACCATTCTGCAAGCCGCTTGGAACGACGTAAATTTCCTTGAACGTCTTACCGTCCCGCACCACGTTGGCTTGCCCCACCGGCAGCCCCTTCGGGAACACCAAGTCGTCCCCGGAGGTGTAGAACCACTCGTGTACCTCCACTTGCTCCTCGTTCTGCACGTAGTCCACAAGACATGTGCTGCGCCCCTGGCCTTTCAGCGTTCCATGCACGCGGTTCTTCTGCGAGATCACGCCCGCCGCAAACGCCGGATCGGTGATCAGCAGAACCTGCGCGGCCCTCGGATAGGCTGCAATCACCTTTCCGACAATGCCGTCCGGTGTGATCACCGCCATCCCTTTTTCGACCCCGCTCACGCTGCCGCGGTCGACGAAAACCACTTTCGAGTCCGCGCCGGTGCCGTCGCCGATAATTCGCGCCGCAATGGTGCGCGACGGCGAACGGCTCTGAAACGCCGCCAGCGCCCGTGCCCGGTCCGCCGTTGACAGCTCTGTTTTCAGAAACTGGTTCTCCATCTTCAGGCGCCCCAGTTCCGAATTCATGCGTTTGTTCTCGTCCCGCACGTCGAGCAGCACGAAGTAGTCGTCGAAAAATCCGAGCGTCCCGCCCCGCACCGTCTCGATGACTTTTGCCAGGGGCGTCACCGCCGTCACCGCCCACACGCGGATCAGCCGCACATCTTGATTGCTCTTCACTTGATAGGCGAGCAGCAGAAGCTGCGCGACAATCACCAGCAGCAACCAAGCCAGGTTACGGTAGCGGGAAAGGAACGACTCCATGCTTGATATCGCCGCGCGGGACCTTATTCAATTGCGATTCTCCGCAATAGCTTGAAATCCGTCAGCATTTTTCCGGTGCCCAGAACCACCGAAGCCAGCGGGTCTTCGGCGATCGACACCGGCAGCCCGGTCTCTTCGCGAATTCGCTTGTCCAGATTCCTCAACATCGCCCCGCCGCCGGTCAGCACAATGCCGCGGTCGCTGATATCGGCGCTCAACTCCGGCGGAGTCCGCTCCAGCGCCACCCGGATCGCATTCATTATCGTGGCCACGCATTCCGATAGCGCCTCGCGGATTTCGCTGTCGTCAATCGTAATTGTCTTCGGCACGCCTTCAATTAAATTCCGGCCCTTGATCTCCATCGTAATGGGCTTGTCCAACGGATACGCCGACCCGACCTGAATCTTGATCGCCTCAGCCGTCCGCTCGCCGATCAGCAGGTTGTACTTGCGTTTCAAGTACTGCATGATCGCATCGTCCATCTCGTTGCCGGCCACGCGCACCGACCGCGAATACACGATCCCCGACAGCGAAATCACCGCCACATCCGTCGTCCCGCCGCCCACGTCCACCACCATATTGCCCGAGGGTTCGGTAATCGGGAGCCCCGCGCCAATTGCCGCCACCATGGCCTGCTCCACCAGGTGGACTTCGCTCGCCTTGGCGCGGTACGCCGAGTCGATGACCGCCCGCTTTTCCACTTGCGTGATCTCGCTCGGCACCCCGATCACAATACGTGGATGCACCAGAATTTTGCGCCCGTGCGCCTTCTGGATGAAGTAATTCAACATCCGCTCGGTGACCTTGAAATCCGCGATCACGCCGTCTTTCATCGGCCGTATGGCCACGATGTTGCCCGGCGTGCGGCCCACCATTTCCTTGGCCTCTTTGCCCACGGCTTCCACTTCGCCGTTGTTCTTATTGATGGCGACGATGGACGGCTCATTCACCACAATGCCCTTGCCCTTAGCGAACACCAGCGTATTAGCCGTTCCAAGATCGATCGCCAGATCCGATGAGAATAAACTGAACAGCGAGCGAACGTTCATCGGCGAGACACTCAAAGCCCTTTCTTTTAAACCAGATTTCCTGAAAATTGGGACGCAATACGAACGGCGGAAGGCGGAGCCAGGACGCTCCCCTACTGAGGGTAACACGGTTCACCGATTTTTTTGTTCCATACGGCGTTTCAGGGGTGCGCACCCGCGGATTCCGAGCCGCGCGCGTCAGCAATCGGTTCTTGAATCAAGATCTTCGCTACGGGAGCGTCCAGTAGCCCGAGCGGGTTCTTGCTTGCAGTTCCGGCCGGTTCTTCACCGCGACCCGGATCGCATGGAACCTCCCCGGCTCGCCGCCCTTCGCCTGGAAACTGAGGATGTACTGGCGATGCACCTCTTCGCTCACCAGTTGGATGGCTTGCTCCAAAGCGCTCTTCTTCAGGAAATTTAGAGTTCGCCCGCCCGTCGCCTTTGTGAACAGGCCGGCGAGATCCGGCTGGTGCAACCGGGTCCGCCGGAAGCCGCTCCCTGCGGTCGCGGCTCGGTTCCGAGGCCCTACTTGCGGAGAAAGGCCCTTTTTTCATCGCCTTTGGTGGGCCGCAGGCCCATGGGCACTCCCTTAAAAGTCACGCCCCAAACCGTCCTGGTTTCGCCGCCCCTTCGCCACTGGGCGTGGTTTTCATGTCTTGTCGTGCCCCGCAAGGGCATTTCGGCTTGCTTACGCGCGCGCCTCAGAATGCGTCTTCCGAGCCGTGACCTAGAGGGAGCGGTTGCAGATCGAAAGAAAACATCTCCTGGTCAAAGACCTAATGTGTCAAGCGCAAACCCGCGGCCGGCGGAATCGTACAACCCTCCCCCTGCCCGGGTGGATCCCACTTCAGCAGCACGTCGCGGAGATCCTCCATCCGCACCGGCTTGGCAATATAACCATCCATTCCGGCGCAAAGGCAGCGCTGCTCGGATCCGGCAATGGCGTCGGCGGTCATCGCAATAATCGGCACGCGCCCTTTCGCGTTCTCTCCGCGCCGTATCTCCGCCGTCGCCTCGTACCCGTTCATCTCCGGCATCTGGCAGTCCATGAAAATCATATCGTACGGCAGAATTTTCATAAGCTCCACCGCCTCCCGTCCGTTCGCCGCCACATCCGCCCGTACCCCCAACCGTTCCAGCATCCGGATGGCAACCTTTTGGTTTACGGTGTTGTCTTCAGCCACCAGCACACGCAGCGGCTGTCCGGCAAATCCGCCGTCCGTCCGCACCCGGCCGGCCGGCGCGCGTCTCGCCGGTTCCGCGTCCCCGGTCCCGGCGCAATCCAGCTTCTGCGACCGCCCCGCGGCTAGCGCGTGCAGCAGTTGCGACTGCCGCACCGGCTTCACCAGATACCCGTCGATGGTCGCGCCTGGCGCACGTTTCGTCTCGTTCCAATTCCCAATGGAGGTCAGCATCACCACCACTAGACTCGCATACGCCGCCTCCGAGCGGATCGCCGCCGCCAGCGTCACGCCGTCCATTCCCGGCATCTGATGGTCCGTTATGACGAAGTCGTAGGGATGGCCCTCGCTCACGGCCGCCTGCAACGCCGCCAGCGCCTCCTCACCCGACACGCAACTGCGGCTATCCATCCCCCAACTGGTGATTTGTTCGTACAGCACGCGCCGGTTCACCTCGTGGTCGTCCACAATCAACACGCGCAAACCCCGCAGCGCGGCCACCGGCGCGGCCGCTGCCGGCGGTTCGCTATCGACCGGCAAGTGCAGGTGGAACCAAAAATTCGAGCCTACTCCCTCCCGGCTGGTCACTCCAATCTCACCGCCCATCAGTTCAATCAGTTGCTTGGAAATCGCCAGTCCCAGCCCCGTCCCTCCGTATTTCCGCGTGGTCGATGCGTCCGCCTGTGTGAACTTTTGAAACAGCGACGGGATTTTGTCTGGCGGAATTCCCACTCCCGTGTCCCGCACCGAAACCCGGATCCCCGCGGTCCGCGCGCCGCTCTCCTCGCGCTCCACGCGAATCACAACGTGCCCGCTCGCGGTGAACTTCAGAGCATTCCCCACCAGATTCGTCAGCACCTGCCGGATGCGCCCTGCGTCTCCAATGAAGTATCGCGGCACCTCGGACCCGTATTCCAGAATCAGCTCCAGGCCCTTTTCCTCCGCCTTACGCGCCAGCATCCCGGCTACTTCCTCGGCCGCCATTCTCAGATCGAACGCGATGGGCTCAACCGACAGCTTCCCCGCTTCAATCTTTGAGAAATCGAGAATGTCGTTGATCACCGTCAACAGGTTATCTCCCGATCTGCGGACCGTTTCGGCAAACTCCCGCTGCTCCTCCGTCAAATCCGTGTCCAGCAGCAGCCCCGTCATTCCAATCACGCCGTTCATCGGAGTCCGGATTTCATGGCTCATGTTCGCGAGAAACTCGCTCTTCGCCCGGCTGGCGGCCTCGGCTTGGCCGCGCGCGATTTGCAGCCGGTGCGCCAGCCATAGCAGCAGCCCCAGTACCGGCGCCAGCACCAGCAGCACCGTCAGCAGAAGCAGCGAATACCGGCGCGCGCGGCGATATTCAAATACCGAGTTGACTTGCGAGTTAAGATTTGTGTGCCACCGCAAATCGATGGTGGCCATCGCTCCCTCGCCCGCCATCCGCTGAATTCCGTCCCGTAGCCGGTCGGCCGCCCGTTCGGCATCGCGGTGGCCTCTGGCCGCGCCGATTCCGTACCAGAACGTGGTATCCGGCACTGTCAGCACCTCCAGCGCGCCCGCCGGACACTCGGCCGCCGTTGCGTTCAGCAACGCATTCTCGTCCAGCAGGCCGGCAGTCACTTCGCCAAGACAAACGGACGCGATGACGTCGCCCGATCCGCCCTTCGATCTCCGGATTTTCGCCCGCGGGAAACTCCGCCGCGCGAGGCGCTCATCCAGGTTGATTCGCGCGATTCCCAAGGTCCGCGTTCCCAGATCCTCGACCCGCTTAAGTCCGTACGATGTGGGAGCCAGCAGCACAAAATTGGATTTTTCCCACGGCGCACTGAAATACACCGTGCGGTGGCGCGCCGGCAGATCGCCCATTAACGGCCACAGATCTACAGTCCCGGAGGCCAGCGCCGCCTCGGGTCCTTCCGGCAGGTAAACCCAGCGAAGCTGTATATTCTCCCGCCGCGCCGCGCCGTTCAGGATGTCAACCGCCGGTCCGCTCGGCCTCCCCTGGGCATCCGGGAAGTGATACGGAAAGGAACTCTGGAAACCGATCGTGAAGGTGCGCGGCGCAGCGGCCGGAGTGAACAGCAGCACCGCCGCCAGTGCAACCAGTGCAACCACTGCAACCATCCCGGCCGCCGGGCATAATTTGAACAACCGGGCTAAGACCTTCTTCGGCACACGTGCTCCATCATTATTTCTATCGGCCGGATGGGGATATTTATCCAGAGCGCAAAGGGCGCGGCGCGCACCACCACATCCGCCAGAAGCTATTTCGCGCCGCACTCCGTTTTGCGCGTTTTCCTTAAAGGTAGATGGGGCACTTGGTTACACTAGGGTGTGATCACCCGACGCCGCTGGCTGGCTGCCGCTCCGGTCCTCATAACTGCCGGTTGCCGGTGGCGTCACGGCACCGCCTTCCGCGGTTATGCGTTCGTCGCCAATCAGGATGGGCAGGCCGTCGCCGCCGTCGACCTTAGCGCGTTCGCCGTCGCCCGCCACATCCATCTGGACGGTAACCCCACCTCGGTCGTCGCCCATCCCAGCCGGCCCTTCGTATACGCCCTGACGCCCGCCAACGGCGCAGTCCATGAAATCGAGGCCGACCGCCTCAGCTTGCGCCGCTCGCTAGCCGCCGGCGGCGAAGCCATCTCGATGCGGCTATCTCCCGATGCCCGCTCCCTCTACGTTCTCTGCCGTCAGCCCCGGAGCCTGGTGCGCATCGCTCTCCCCGGCTTTGCCATCGACGCCCGCATTGCGCTACCCGAAACGCCCGCCGATTTCGACGTCGCCCCCGACGGCCGGCTCGCCGGCATCAGCTTCGGCCAGGCCGCATCGCTATCCTTCGCCGATCTGGAAACCGGCGTCTGCGAGCCACCCATCGCCGCCGGCGCGACGCTCGGGGCGGTGCGCTTTCAATCCGACGGTAACGCCGTTATCGCCGCCGATCTTGGCCGGCGGATGCTGTCCATCTATGACACCTCGTCACGCCGCTTAATCGTCCATCTGCCGCTCGCCGTGCGCCCCGACAATCTCTGCTTCAATGGCGATGGTGGCCAACTATTTGTCACCGGCGACGGCATGGACGCGGTGGTCGTCGTCTATCCCTATCACACTCCGGAAGTGGCCAAAACGGTGCTCGCCGGCCGCGCGCCAGGAGCCATGGCCGCATCTTCAACCCCCGGCTATCTATTTGTCGCGAACCCTGCTTCAGGCGACGTCACCGTTCTGAATATCCTCACCGCTCGCGTGATCGCGGTCGCCTCGGTCGGGGCCGAGCCCGGATATATCGCGATCACTCCCGACAATCAATACGCCCTGGTCCTGAATCGCAAGTCCGGCGACATGGCGGTGCTCCGCATCGCTGCCATCACAGCCATTGAAACCAGCACCC
>JBDTAT010000937.1:0-4432 GCA_039924505.1 Bryobacteraceae bacterium | reverse complement strand
CGTGGCGACGGGCCAGCTGGCTCTGGCGGGCAAAGACGGTAACAACCGGAGCTTGCGCAACATGGACATGGACGCGCTCGCGCCCCGTGTGGGCGTGGCGTACATGCTGACTGCCGATCAAAAAACCGTGCTGCGCAGCGGGTTTGGTATCTCGTATGTCGAGCCGGGCAAGGGCGGCGGACAGCTTTACAAGAATCTGCCGGGGTATTTTTCTCAAGTGGTGAACACGGACCAGAACGGCGCGCCGCCGCTGTATTTGAGCAACGGTCTCGCGGCCCCGGTTCCGCCCGATCCGGCGAATGAAGCGCAGTTGTCGAGCGGCAATCCGAACGCGTGGGACTTCGACCTGCAGCCGGCGCGGGCCTTACAATGGAGTATCGGGATCGAGCGCGAAGTGGCGCCGAATCTGATGTTCGATGTCGCGTATGTAGGGACGCGGTCGCTCGATCTGGTGTCGGCGTACAACTACAACCAGCCATATCCTGGGGCCGGGGCGCCGGGCCCGCGGCGGCCGCTGTATCCTATCAATCCGCTGGTGGGCGACGTTACGTACAACACGAATTTTGGCTCGGCGAAGTATCACAGCTTGCAGGTGAAGCTGGAGAAGCGGTATTCGGCTGGACTGACATTGACTGCGGCGTACACCTACTCCAGTTATTTGGGGGATTCCGCGAACATCAACGGCGGCGGTGTGAGCACACCCCAGGATGCTCGTTGCTTCAAGTGCATTTGGGGACCGATAGCCGACGATTTGAAACATGTCTTGGTGATCAATCACGAATACGAGCTGCCGTTCGGCGCACGGCGCAAGTATGTGAGCAGAGGCTGGCTGGCGCAGGTGGTGGGAGACTGGAACATCAACGGCATCTGGTCGGCGAATACCGGACAGCGCTTCACGCCGGTAATGGCGACCGCGGTGTCGAATGCCCCCGGAGGCGGGGGCGACCGGCCGAATCGAATTGCCGACGGCAATCTAAACAGCGGCGGTGATCGAACCATCGACCATTGGTTCGACGTGGGCGCTTTTGTTGCGCCGGCGCAATACACGTTCGGGAACGCCGGCAGCGGGATTCTGGTGGGGCCCGGCTATTTCAACGTGGACCTGGGAATTCACCGCAATTTTCCGATCAAGGACCGGTACACGTTGAGCTACCGGTGCGAGATGTTCAATTCATTTAACCGGGCGAATTTCAATACACCGAACGCATCCATCGGGAGCGCGCTGGCGGGCCAGATCAGCGGAACCGGACCGGCGCGAATTCTGCAAATGGCGCTGAAAGTGATTTTTTAACGGCGTTACGCTTTCGCTTTTTTCACTTCTTCGGTCAGCGCGGGGACCACTTCGAACAGATCGCCGACGATGCCGTAGTCGGCCACTTCAAAGATGGGCGCCTCGGCATCCTTGTTGATAGCCACGATGGTCTTGGAACCCTTCATGCCGACCAGGTGTTGAATGGCGCCGGAGATGCCGATGGCGATGTAGACTTTCGGTGAAACGGTCTGGCCGGAGCTGCCGACCTGGCGCTCCATCGGCAGCCAGCCGCTATCGCAGATAGGGCGTGAGGCGGCCAACTCCCCGCCCAGGGCCTGCGCCAGTTCCTGGACGATGCCGATGTTTTCCTTTTCCTTGATCCCGCGGCCGACCGACACGATAATGCCGGCGGACGTAAGATCGACGGCGCGCGCCGATTCGCGGAACGGTGCTTCGCAGCGTGTGCGGATCGCCGAAGCCGCAATTTGGGGCGAGAAGGTTTCAACCGGCGCCGAGCCGGCTTCCACGGTGTCCGCGCGGTAAGCGCCGGCCTGAAGGGAAACGAAATGCGGCGCGTCGCCACTAATGCGGACGTCCCCGGCCAGCTTGCCTTGAAACAACTGGCGGACGTAAACTGGCACTCCGTTTTCGACCCGCACGCCGACGACGTCGCTGACCAATGTCTGACCGAAGCGCGCCGCCACCTTAGGAGCGAAATCGCGCACCTGATAGGTATGCGGGAACAAAACAAGCGAGGGATGGTGAGCGCGGATTAGCGCTTCTAGCGCAGCGGTGTAACCGTCCGCGCTATAGGATTCAAGCAACTCGTGTTCGACCGCATGGACGTAAGCCAGATTTTTCCGGCCGAGTTCGGCGGCGAGCGCGCCCACGTTGTGTCCGGCGACGGCCGCGAAGACCGGCCGGTTCAAATCGCGCGCCAATTGCTGGCCGGCGGCAATAGTCTCCCAGGACATACGATTCCATGCGCCGCCGCGTTGTTCGGTGATGACCAAAACCCCACTCATTGTTTACCCGCCTTCGCTCGCTGAAAAACGCGGCTCATATCACGCGGACCTCAAACTTGAGTTTTTCGACCAGTTTGGCGGCAGCTTCCTTTGGGGTACCGTCGAGGATTTGGGTCTGTTTGGCGCGCAGCGGCGGGTAGATGCGTTCTAGCGTAGCCACCGCCGCGGGCGGAGCAACGAGTTCCGCCGTGGTCAGCCGTTTGATCTCTTTCGATTTTGCTTTTTTGATGCCCATCAATGTGGCGTAGCGCAGCTTGTTGATGCCGGATTGAATCGTCAACACGGCGGGTAGTGGCATCTCGATGAACTGGAACCAGCCGTCCTCGAGTTCGCGCTTCACTTTAATGGCGCCATCGAGTTTTTCCACCTGCATGATGATGGTGGCATGCGGCAGTCCGAGAATCTCGGCCAGTACGACGCCAGTCTGGCCGGAACCCAAATCGTCGGACTGGAGGCCGGTGAGAATCAAGTCGGCCGCTTCGTTTTGGACGGCTCGCGCAAGCAGGCTGGCGACGCCGAGAGTATCGAGCGCGGGGAGGTTTTCTTCCTCGATGTGGATGGCGCGGTCGGCTCCCTTGGCGAGCGCTTCGCGGATGGTTTGAGCGGCGCGGGCCGGCCCGGCGCATAACGCCACTACTTCGCCGCCGTGCTTCTCCTTGAGCTGCAGAGCCTCTTCCAGCGCATAAGCGTCCGGCTCGTTGATTTCGAAGCTGAGATCGGATTCCTGAATCCAGCGCCCGTCCGCGCCGATCCGCAATTGCGAATCGCGCATGGGGACCTGCTTGATCGCGACAACAATTTTCATTCCGCGTACCGTTTGAAGATCAGACATCCGTTCGTGCCGCCGAAGCCAAACGAGTTCGACAGCGCATAGTCGATCTTCATCGGCCGGGCATGGTTGGGGACGTAGTCGAGATCGCACTCGGGATCGGGGTGCTCATGGTTAATGGTGGGCGGAGCGATCTGGTCCCGGATGGCGAGCACGGTGAGGCCGGCCTCGAGGCCGCCCGCGCCGCCGAGCAGATGGCCGGTCATCGACTTGGTGGAACTGACCGCCATTTTGCCGGCATGTTCTCCGAACGCGCGCTTAATGGCGATGGTCTCGATTTTATCGCCCAATTCCGTGGAGGTTCCGTGGGCATTCACATAGTCGATCATGTCGGGCGTAACGCCCGCGTCGCGCAGAGCGTTGCGCATGACGCGGTACGCGCCGTCGCCGTTCTCGGCGGGGGAGGTAATGTGAAACGCGTCGGCGCTCATGCCATACCCGGTAATTTCGGCGAGAATAGGCGCGCCACGCTGCTTGGCGTATTCCAGTTCTTCGAGGACGACGATGCCGGCGCCTTCGCCGACGATGAACCCGTCACGATCTTTATCCCAGGGGCGGCAGGCTTTTTCAGGCTCGTGGTTGCGCTGCGAAAGCGCGCGCATTGCGCCGAATCCACCGATACCCATGGGCGTGATGCACGCCTCGGTGCCGCCGCAAATCATCACGTCGGCATCGCCGCGCTGGATGATCTTGAACGAATCGCCGATCGCGTGGGCGCTGGTGGTGCAGGCGGTGGCGGTGGCCGAGTTCGGCCCCTTGGCGCCAGTGCGTATGGAAACGTGGCCGGAGGCGAGATTAACGATGGTTGCCGGAATAAAAAACGGGGAGATACGGCTGGGGCCCTTTTCCAGCAGAATCTTGTGCTGCTCCTCAATCACTTCGAATCCACCGATGCCGCTGCCGATGTAAACTCCCACGCGCTCGGCCATCTCCGGCGCCACTTTGAGGCTGGCGCCAGCCACCGCGAAGTCGCTGGCGGCGATGGCGAACTGAATGAACCGCCCCATCTTCTTGATCTCTTTTTTTTCGATGTAGAGATGAGGGTCGAAACCGCGGACTTGTCCCGCGATCTGGCAATTAAAGCCGGTGGGGTCGAACGCCGTAATGCGGGCGATGCCGTTCTTCCCTTCGCGGATGGCTTGCCAACATTGCTCGGTTCCAATGCCGGTTGAGGTGAGAAGCCCGACGCCGGTCACGACTACTCTGCGCGGCAAAATCTCGCTCCGTACTGTGTTCAAGATGCCCGTCCGGCCTACTTCTTCTTACTTTCAATGTAGTCGATGGCATCCTTCACGGTGGCGATCTTCTCGGCGTCTTCGTCCGGGA
>JBDTAT010000936.1:0-3782 GCA_039924505.1 Bryobacteraceae bacterium | reverse complement strand
CATGACACGGACGAGAGAATTGCCGCCATAGTGATCGATGAAGAAGCAGCCAAGCGCTACTGGCCCGACCAGAACGCCGTTGGCCAATTTGGCCGGTTCAGTGGCTTGCAGGGCACGCGTTTCCAAGTTCTCGGCGTGGTCGGCACGGTGCGGAACGAAGGTCTAGGTGAAACTCCCATGCCCGAGGTTTACCTGCTAAAGAACCTGCTCCCCCCAAATCCGATGCACTTCGCCGTGCGGTCGAGTTTGCCTGCGGCGACGCTCGCTCCCGCAATCCGCCGCGCCGTTGCTCAGGTTGATCCGAGCCAGCCCATCTATGCAATACGGTCGCTACGTGAGATCTTGAGCAATTCTCTCTTTTTCCAGCGCATCGAGTCGGTGGTCGTTACCGTGTTTGCTCTTGCGGCCTTACTTCTTGCCGCTCTCGGTATATATGGGCTTACCTCGTACTCAGTCCGCCAACGCACAACAGAACTGGGAACACGCATGGCCCTGGGCGCTACAGGCGGCGATGTGCTCCGGCTCATCGTCGGTAATGGACTACGCCTGTCCGTTTACGGCCTGGTTGTCGGCGCTCTTACAGTGGCTGGCGCCACTGCGCTCGTGATGCGCTATTTAAATGTTCGCCAGTTCGATGCAGCTCCCTATCTCTTCTCCACCGCCGCGATCGTTTTCCTTGCGGCGCTCGCCTCCTTCGTCCCCGGCTGGCGGGCGAGTCTTCTGTCTCCCATGGTTGCGATCCGCAACGAGACCGATTCGATCTGGACGGTTGCGCGTCAAACTCTGGAACGTGTTCGCGAACACGTAGCGGCAGAAAAGCCCCGCGCTTCCCTGGACTCGACCCTACTCACCGGGTTCATCGAGGCTAGCCGCCGCGCCGGGTCATTTGGCGAGGCGCTCGCCGCCTCGCTGGCGCATCTTCGTACCAAGCTCTCCGCCGAATCGGCGCTGCTGCTGGAGAAGGTGTCCGCAGACGAATACCGCTGCGTAGCGGCCATTCCGGCTCGAAAAGAACCGGAAGTGTTCACAATTCCCGAAGCCGGGTTCCTATTGAACCGGCTCAGATTCTACGGTGCGCCTCTACCGATTGCCGCCGACGACCTGGAGACGGCGCTTCGCTGGGCGCGCGAACAAAAGCCCCAGCTTGTGCCCGAACTGGAATTGCTCCAAACCGTTGGCTTGCGCCTTGCCGCGCCGTTGCGCACCCAGCACGAACTGATTGGGCTTTTGCTTTTCGGGGCACCCGTGGGCCGCCCAAATTACCTCGCTGCCGAAAAGATGCTCCTGGCTGCATGCGCGGAACAATTCGCGCTAACGCTTGAGAACGCGCGGCTGAACGAACGCGTGCTCGAACAGGAGAATGTCCGTCGTGACCTTGCTCTTGCAACGGAAGTTCAAAAGCGCCTGCTTCCCGAATCGCCGCCTCAATTGAGGGGGAGTTCAATTGGCGCCTTCACACTGGCCGCCCGCAGTGTCGGTGGCGACTATTACGATTTCCTTCAAGTCGGGGAACATCGGTTGGGCATCGCTCTCGCGGATATCGCCGGTAAGGGGATCGCGGCGGCTCTGATAATGGCCGTGGTCCAGGCGTCCCTGCGCATCTTCGCCGCTGAAGACAACATCTCGTTACCCGAGCTTGCCGCGAAAATGAACCGCTTCCTTTACGGCTCGACGGGCTCTGCCAGCTATGCGACGTTTTTCTACGCCCAGTTCGATCAGTGCACGCGCCGGTTCCATTATGTAAACGCCGGCCACAATCCGCCGTATTTGGTCCGCCGCCTCAACAGCGATGAAAACCCAAGCGCTGCCGCTCGTTTTGAGGAGCTCGCTACCGGCGGAACGGTCATTGGCATGTTCCCGTCCGCCGGCTATGAGGAGGCAGTGGTCGACCTCCACCCAGGCGACATTCTCATGGCCTTCACGGATGGCGTAACCGAAGCTCTGAATCCCGCTGAAGAAGAATTTGGAGAGCAGCGTTTGAAGGAACTACTTCGACGCGTCGCGCACTTGCCGATCCGGGATATAACTGCAACTATCTCGAAGCAACTGCGCGCCTGGATTGCCGATGCGCCGCAGCATGACGATATTACCTTTATCGTTTTGAAAGTCGATGAGGACCAGCCCGCCTGATTTCGGGCGCTGCAAGGATCATATCGGCGTGGTGGTTCTGTCGAGGTGCGCTTGGCCCGCCTGAGCCGGAATCGTTACCGGAGACTTCGCGATCGCAATGGCGTTTGGCTGTTTGGTATGCTTCGCTGTCGCCTACCTGCTCGGGAGAGGAGCTAAATGCTGCGGTCCGAAAAAGCACCTCATCCTCCTTGCGCTATACTCAAAGTGAAATCCTACGTCCCCCTTTTAGGAGTACTGTCTAGTCATGTTCACCCTGTTTCGCAGCCAGGCGAAGGCCGTGCGTTATTTACTGGGCGCTTTGCTCGTCGTTGTCGCTTTGTCGATGATCACCTATCTGATCCCCGGCAGCGGCATGAGCAGCGGCTCGTCGGAAGATACCACGGTGGCCACGGTCGGCGATTCCACCATCACCACCCACGATGTGCAGTCGCAGATGGAACGCATCATGCAAGGTGGACGCATCCCGGCCGAGATGGCGCAGGTCTATGTTCCTCAAGTGATCGAGCAGATGATCAGCGATCAGGCGGTTGCCTATGAGGCCAAGCGCCTCGGGCTCAGCATCAGCGACGCCCAAGTCGCCGAAGCCATCAAGGCCTCGCCGCAGTTCGCGCCGCTGTTTCAGAACGGCCAGCTTGTCAACAAGCAGGCCTATGAGAACTTCCTGGCGCAGCAGAACCTCACCATCGGCGAGTTCGAGGACAATTTCAAAAAACAAATGCTGCAGACCGAGATGCTGAACATCGCGCTGAACGGCATCATCGTTACCCCCACCGACGTCGAGGCGGCATTTAAGAAAAAGAACGAAAAACTCAAGGTTGAGTACGTCGCGTTTTCGCCCGACAAATTCAAGGCCCAGATCAAGCCGTCTCCCGACGAGTTAAAAGCGTATTTCAACGCCAATCGCGGATCGTTCACCATTCCCGCCAAGCGCGGCTTCGATATGATCCTGCTCGACGAGGCGAAAGTTGGCGAATCCATCGACATCCCGGACGCCGTGCTGCGCCAGAATTACGACGCCAACCAGGACAAGTACCGCACGCCGGAGCGCGTCATGGTGCGCCATATCCTGCTGATGACCACCGGCAAGTCGAAGGCCGAGGTAGAGAAACTGCACGCCAAGGCGGAGGATCTGCTGAAGCAACTCAAGGGCGGCGCGGACTTTGCCACCCTAGCCAAGAACAACTCCGAAGATCCCGGCTCGGCTGCCAAAGGCGGCGATCTCGGTTGGGTGGTTCGCGGACAGACCGTTAAAAATTTCGAGAACACCGCCTTCTCCCTCAAGCCCAAGGAATTGAGCAACGTTATTACCACCGAGTACGGCTTCCACATCCTGCAAGTGATGGACAAGCAGCCGGCGCATGTTCAGACCTTCGACGAAGTGAAGGGCCAGATCGCGATGGAGATGAAGCGCCAGCAGGTGCTGGATAAGATGCCGCAACTGGCCGATGAGGCCCGCGCCGCGCTTGTGAAAGCCCCGGCACAGGCTGAGCAGGTCGCTAAGAAAGATAACCTTACCTGCGTTCACGTGGACAAGGCGGGCGCGGGCGATCCGCTGCCGCAGATTGGAAGCAGTCCGGAACTTATGAATGCGCTGTTGTCGCTAAAGCAGGGCGAGGTGACACAGGTCGTCCAGCTCGCCGGCAATCGTCTGG
>JBDTAT010000935.1:0-4060 GCA_039924505.1 Bryobacteraceae bacterium | reverse complement strand
GCTGCGCGGCAGCTTCCGCCCTGATGCCGAGATAGCAACCCTACGCGCCTATTTGCGGCAGCGGGAGCGGTTGGTGGAATACGCAGCCGCCCATATCCAGCACATGCAGAAGGCTCTGATGGAGATGAACCTGCAACTTCATCACGTTGTCTCCGACATTACCGGCGCGACGGGCATGCGGATCATCCGAGCGATTGTAGCTGGCGAGCGCAATCCCGATGTATTGGCTACCTACCGCGATGTGCGCTGCCATTCCTCAATCGAGACGATCCGGAACGTGTCAACGATTCTGAGACAGTCGCATTTTGTATTTAGGCTTGAACGGTTGGCTGGCGGCTTGGCGGATTGATCCAAGTGACGATCGGCTTTGCAGGCGGTTCGGGCTCCTTTCTGACGAAGCGTTCGGGGTTTCTGCTGAAGGCACCATCGAGGGTTACTTGCCGGGCGGCATGGACCTGGTCGGCCAAACCGTAATGCACCTGGTCGGGCGTCATCAGGCCGATGCCAGCATGGTGATGGTCCTGATTGTACCAATCGAAGAAGCAGCGACAGAAGGCCTTTGCGTCCTGGATGCAGCCGAAGCGCTGCGGAAACTGCGGCTGATATTTCATGGTTTTGAAGTGGCTTTCCGAGAACGGGTTGTCGTTGGAGGTGTGCGGCCGGCTGTGGGATTTGGTGACGCCGAGATCGGCGAGCAGCAGTGCCGTGGCCTTGGCGCGCATCGGACCGCCACGGTCGGCGTGCAAAGTGAGCTGGCCTTTCGGCGCGGGATGTTTGGTAGTGGCGTCCTCGAACAACGCGGCGAACAAGGTGGCGCTTTCCCGGTCGGCGACACACCAGCCGACGACGCGCCGGCTGAAGATGTCGATGATGACGTAGAGATAGAAGTAGGACCATTTGGTGGGTCCCATCAATTTGGTGATGTCCCAGGACCAGACCTCGTTGGGCGCCTGCGCCAACAGCTCCGGCTTCTTGTAGACCGGATGCCGTAGCTGCTGGCGCCGCTCCCGGACCTCCTGGCTGGCAGCCAGGATGCGGTACATGGTGCGGATCGAGCAGTGGTAGAAGCCTTCATCAAGCAGGCAAGCATAGATCTCGGCGGGCGCCTGATCGGCGAAGCGCGGTGCGTGCAGAAGGTTCAGTACGATTTGACATTCGGCGGCATCCAGGGCGCGGCGTGGCTTCGGCCGGGGGCGAGGCATGGCCTGTGGCCTCGCCAAATGCCTGCGCTGACGATAGACGCTGGCGCGCGAAAGGTTCAGAGCCACGCACGCACTGGCGGTGAGGCCAGGCGTCGGCGCCAGCGCGACGACGGCATCGATCATGATGCGTCGTCGTTGTCTGTCGCCAGCGGCAGACCCAACAAGGCCGCAACTTTTTTTTGGATCGAGATGATCGTCTCGGCGTGCTCCAGCCTGCGCAGCAGCCGCGCGTTCTCCCGTTTGGCCTGCGCCAGTTCCGCCGCCATCGGATTACGCAGCGCGGGCTTCGGCCCTCGTTTGACCGGCGTCAGCCCGCCGAGCGCGCCAGCGGTGCGCAATCCGCGCCAATCGCTCAGGGTCGAGGAATACAGGCCTTCCCGGCGTAGGATGGCACCGGTGCCGCCTGCGGGTGCGCGATCGATCTCCGCCAGTATCCTTAGCTTGTCCTGCCCGGTGAACGTCCGTCGGCGCGGCCGGTCCGGTAGTTCGGGAGTTGCCGCCGCTGGGGCTGCCACGGCGTTCGGCCTCCGGCGTCGAGTAAGCACGGAGGATTACTCCTCCGTGCTTCTCACAGAACCGGACATGCGGGCCCGCATCCGGCTCTTTGGATCGATTGATCAGAACGCCAGCGATAGCTGGGTTGATACCTGCGGTTGGTTGATTTCGTTCCAGCATGCGGTGAGCGAAGTCATCCGTCCCGTGAACCAGGACGGTGGATAGGCTCGCGTCATCGCTGGCCGGTTCGATTTCGCCCATGCTCCTTTCCCGCAGTACGCGCAGCTGGCAGCAGCACTGAGGCTGACGCCTTTTGCTTTCAGGTGACGGAGCAAGAAGCGTGGCCGCTTCTTTTGTCGGACGATAATCGCTCTGATCCGGCGGCGGATGTGAGCGTCGATTACGCCCAATCCTTTGATCGCCTCCGGCGTGCACAGCCGGAAGTGCGACATCCAACCAGTCAGGTAGCGGCTGACATCTTCCATGCAGGCCGTGATGGATCGCCCCCAGTTTGGCGGCGTCATCTCCCGCATGGTCGCCTTCAGTCGTTGTTCCGCTTTCCTTGAAGGAAATATGGCGACTTCGTCGCCCTCCTTCGCGCAGCGGAAACGAAAGCCCAGAAAATGAACGTCGTCCGGCTTTCGCACGTCACTTTTCTCCTCGTTGATCTGGAGCCGCATACGCTGCTCCAGAAATCTCCGGATCGATGCCATGACGCGCTGCCCGGCGCGTTCGCTCCGCACGAAGATGTTACTATCGTCGGCGTAGCGGACGAACCTCAGACCCCGCCTCGCCAATTCGCAGTCCAGCTCGTTGAGAACGATGTTGGATAGCAAGGGCGAAAGTGGGCCGCCTTGTGGCGTTCCTTCCCGGACTGCGACTCTCGTCCCATCCGGCATCACCACCGTTGCCTGCAGCATCAGGTGAACCAGTTTGATTATCCGCTGATCCTTCACGCGCTCGGCGATTCGAGCCAGCAGTCGTTGATGATGAACCCGGTCAAAAAATTTGGCCAAGTCCAAATCAACCACCGTTTGATAACCAGCTTTCAGGTAGCCTGTTGCTTCCGCAATGGCGGTATGAGCTCCGCGATTAGGGCGGAACCCGTGACTGCTGGGATGAAAGTGCGGCTCGTAGTGCGGCTCCAGTACTTGGAGTACCGCCTGCTGAACCGTCCGATCAACCACATTTGGAATGCCGAGCCCACGTTGCCCGCCTCCGGGCTTCGGTAGCCAGACCCGGCGTACGTCGCCGGGCCGATAGCATCCCGTTAGCAAGTCACGATGCAGACGGGCGATGATCGACGGTGCTTTCGCTTCCGCCTCTTCGACCGTCTGTCCGTCCACTCCCGGTGCCCCCTTATTGCGCACCACCTTCAGTAGCGCCCGGGCCAAGTTGGCTTCAGATGCTACTTCTTCGAGCAGTCGACTGGTGTCGACCACGCCGGTGCCGGGTCCTCTCGTCTTCTTGCTCCTCGCTTTATGCAGCAGGAAGCCGCGCCGCTCGGATGCGTCCGAAGGTTTGGTCGTCCCGCCCCCCGAGGGGCTGTCGGCGAACACGAGGTTCAATTGTCGTGGTCCCGTCTTTCTCAATCCATCTCTCCCTTTGCTCAACCGGCTTTCACCGGCGTCCTTGCTCATACGAAGAGATCCGACTTCTGCATGGGCGTCGACCCGTCGTCGTTGCCTCCTTCAGGTCTACCGCTCGCGCGGACCCACGCAGATCTCCCTGGGTAAGAAACACTGGATGTCCCGCGGCCCCCGCTCCCATTACCGCCTCGGCCTCGGTTGGATTTTGGGCATCGCGTTCGAAGACACGCTCACCCGGCCGATCCGGCTTGCTCAGGAGTTTACTTTCGTTCGGTGCCACGGTTTGCCTCGGGCTTCTTCCCCACACGGCCTCGCGGCGCCAGCAGATTGCCGTCTCACGACGCCGCCCCACTGCGTGCAGTTGCCTCTGGCTCGCGGTTGCTACCAACTCGCCCCGCGAAGGACTTACACCTCCAATCCAGTGCCCATGCCAGGCACACCTCCCCCTCCAGGGGAGGGTAAGATTACGCCGCCGCCGTCGTCACGCCGCCATCCACAACGATGGTCTGGCCGGTCATGAAGCTGGAGGCGTCGGAGGCGAGATAGGCGACCGCGCCGGCGATCTCGTCGGGCTCGCCGATCCGGCGCAGCGGCGTGGTGGCGCAGCGCTGCTTCAGGCGGGCTTCGTCTTCCCACAGCGCGCGGGCGAAATCGGTCTTGACCAGGCCCGGCGCGACGCAATTGACGCGAACGCCCTTCGGGCCCCATTCGCCGGCGAGGCTGCGGCACAGCGAGAAATCCGCCGCCTTGGAAATTCCGTAGGCCCCGATCACG
>JBDTAT010000934.1:0-2680 GCA_039924505.1 Bryobacteraceae bacterium | reverse complement strand
TGGCCGAATGAGCCGAGCGGGAATAATTCGCCGCGGTTTCCCGAGAATGGCGAATCGATATCCCAGCCGAAGCCGCGCAGAATCGGCTGGCCGGCCGGAGTTTCCGGCGTCGTGAATTTCCGCACCGTCAGCGGGCTGAATAGGCGGACGCCATCCCGCTCCCCCAGACCCAGCAGCATCTCCGCGAAGCGTCCCATATCGTCCGCGGTGAGAAACAGTCCGGCGTGTCCGGCGACGCCGCCCATGAATCGCGAAGTCTCGTCGTGAACCACGCCGCGCAGCGGTGCACCCGTGTCCGGATCGATCTCGGTGGGCGCGATGCGCGGGCGTAGCGCTACCGGCGGCAGAAACATCGTGTCGTTCATTCCGAGAGGTTGGAACACTACCTCGCGCGCAAATTCATTCAGCGGCTTGCCGCTGAGCCGGTGTACGATTTCGCCCAGCAGAATAAAATTGATATCGCTATAGACGAAGCGCACGCCGGGCGGAGCATCGGGCGGATCGGCCAGCGCTTTTTCGATACCCGTTTCGTAGCCGCGCCACGGAGGACGGAGGATGAGGTCCGGGGGTTCACCGGAGAAGTGCGTCAACAGATCGCGCACGGTGATGCCGCTATGTCCACCCTGGAATTCAGGGAGGTAGCGCGTCACCGGATCGCTGAGCCGGATCTTGCCCTCCTCAAATAGCCTCATAATGCACGGGGTAGTAGCGATCACCTTGGTGAGCGACGCGGCGTCGAAGATGGTGTCCACCGTCATCGGCTCGCGCGCGGGAATCAGCGCCCGCGAACCGTACGCCTTCCGGTACACGATAGCGCCGTTATGGCCGATCAACAGCACCGCGCCGGGGATCAAGCCGTCATGTATCGCGCCGTCAATTGCAGCGTCGAGCGCGGGTCCGCCGTCGAATGCCGGCTCCGCGAGCGCCGCGCCCGCAAGAAGGAGAACGAGCGCCAGGCGCGTCATTGCCGTTTCGCGGCGATCGCTTCCAGCAGCGCGGCCAAGTCGAGATCCTTCTTCGTAATTCCTCCCGCGTCGTGCGTCGTCAGGTTAACGGTCACGCGGTTGTAGACGTTCGCCCAATCCGGATGGTGGCCCAATTTCTCACAGGAGAATGCCGCCTCCGCCATGAACCCAAAGGCGGCCACGAAATCGGCAAACTTATATTCCCGGTGCAGCTTGCCGCTTTTGATTTTCCAGCCCGCGAGGCCGGCGAGGCTCTTCTGAATTTTGGCGTCGTTCAACTTGGTCATGTTTGTATTTCACCACCAAGCGTCCCGCGACGCCAAATGGGGATGAGCCCGCGGCCCGCCGTTTCGCGCGGAATTGTGAGAAGGAATATGATACTGAACCAGGAATTCGGTTTCGACGAAGTCCGCTGGGCTATCAGCCGCGCAACGCGGAGCTACGATACGAAGATCGCGTTTCTCGGCGCGCCGGTAAAAACGCGGCTGGAGCCGCGCGAGGTCTTGTTCCGGCTCGATTCAATGGCCGCCGGCAGGCAGTTTCTGGAAGTTTGGCGGATGCGGGAAGCCGTGTTCCGGTCTCTCATTTTGCAGGCCCGCAGCGGTTCCGGCGGACTGCGGAGCGCCGCCGAAAATGGCCTCGCGCTGCCGTCCCGCGAGAGGCTCTCCGTCACCGAAATCGAATTGATCCAGCCCGTATGCGCGTGGGTGGGCGCGGCGAACTCCCTATTTGGAAAACCGGGCGGGTCCGAGCAGGTGTTCCTGCCGAATTTGTACGCTCGCGGCAATCCGCGCACCAGCAGTTGCGCCAAACTCCGGCGGACCTATTGGATTCTTTCCGAATAGCGCAACGGTCACTTTACCGCGGGCTGAATTCCAGCAGGAACGTGTCTGCGTTGCCGATATCGGAGACACGCTGCGCGGTATTCACAGTGGGAACAATCACGCTCGAAGCCGATCCGGTCAGGAAAATGTTGCCGTTCTTATCCATCTCCATGCCGTACACGATGTTGTAGCCAGGACCGCCAATGTATGTGCCGTACTGCAGGGTATTGGCCGCGCTAGACGGATCGACATGGACGAGAAAGCCGTCGCCGCCTCCACCGCCATACTGGCTTTGTGCGGCGCCGGCGGTCACCGGAAAATCGATCGATTGGGTAAAGCCTGTCACCCAGACGGCCCCCGTGGCGTCGGGCCGCAGATCCAATCCGATTTCCGGTTCCGATCCGCCGAGATAGGTGGAGTACACAAGCTGACTATCCCGGGGTTGCGTAATATCGAAGATGGTCAGGAATGCGTCGACGTTGCCCCCGCTCTGCGGCTGGAACGCGTTTGGCGTCACCGGAAAATCGGTGGAAAGGGTATAGCCGGTCAGCGCGACGCGCCCCTTGGAGTCGAGGCGCACCTTCATGAATTCTTCCAAATCGCTGCCGCCAAAGTAGGTGAAGTACTGGACCGGCTTCGCCTGGCTCAGATCCAGCACCACCAGAAACGCGTCCCCCCCTTCCTGGTAGTTGTAGTCGTAGGAGTTCGCTGAAAACGGCAAATCGTCGGAGAACGTGCTGCCGGCGATGTAGATGCGGCCATCGTCTCCGACCGCGATGCTGCGGCCCACGTCGGAGCGGTCGCCGCCGAAATAGCTGCTGTAGCTAAGGCTGGCGGCGCCGGTCTGCGACAAATCGAAAATCATGAAGAACGCGTCGTCGCTCGCCACCA
>JBDTAT010000933.1:0-2842 GCA_039924505.1 Bryobacteraceae bacterium | reverse complement strand
AGCCCCTCGAACAACGCGGCGTTGCGCGGCAGTTCCCAACCGTGCAAAAGTTTCCAGGCCTGGACGGCCGCGAGCGCCGTGGCCGCGGAATCCAACAGCATCCCGGAAGCGCCCGCACGGTCGATTGCCTGCTCCCACAGAACCAGTTCTTGCGCGGCATCGAGCAGCACTGGGGTGTGGAGCGGATCGGCATAAAAGCATTCATCCCAGCAACGGCGCAGCCATTGTTTGCGAGGGAGAATGCCGGGCGATTCCCAGAGAGCGCGGCCTTGCGCCCGCTGTGCGGCGTCGAATTCGCGCCGCAGATGGAGGCTGAGGCGGGAGTTGCCGGTGACGATGGTAGCGCCGTGCGGAAGCGCGGACGGCCCCGAAAACAGCATCTCCGAATTTTCCACCTAACACAATTATAGGGCTTTGGAGCCGGCCTCCGATTCCCGCGTGCCGGCACGATTTGTACGGTAGAATCATCGCTATGAGCCTTGAAATTCAGCAGCGAGACGCGGAAGGCATCGTCATATTCGATCTGAAGGGGCGGCTCACCGTCGGCGAAGCCACTAATCTGCGCGAGCAGGTGATCGAGGCCGTGAAGCAAGGACGGATCAAAATCATCCTGAACCTGGCCGGTGTCGAGTACATCGATAGCACCGGTCTTGGCGGCATGGTGATCTGCTTCACGACGCTTCAGAAAGCCGGCGGATCGCTAAAGCTGGAGAACCTGAACAAGCGCAACATCGAACTGATCGTCCTCACCAAACTGCACACCGTCTTCGAAATATTCTCAGAAGAACAAGACGCCGTGAACAGTTTCTTCCCGAACCGCGAAATCAAACGCTTCGATATTCTCAGCTTTATCCAGCAGCAGCACGAAAAAGAGTAGCGGCGTTTGCAGGTTCTCAGATCCCGGCGCGCGCCGCTCCGGCGGCGCATTCCGTCCGCATTGCAGACGCGCGCAGAAGAATTCAGAATTGCCGGCCGCTTCGGATGGTCTTTCAAATCTCTCCCGCCACCGGTCCTTTTCCGGAACCTTCAGGAAATATATTTCGTAGAGCGCGGCAATCGGGGTTCTGTCCCGGCCGCGCTCGCAAGGATAATAGATCGGGTGAAAACATGGATCGCGGAGAATCAGCGGAATTCTGTCGGCATTCTTCTCCGGCGGCGGCAGCGGCGCCGAGGGGGCGAGAAACCGGAAGTCCGTTCCGCCGGGTTCACCGCCATATGCGGGTCTGGCGCGGCGGCTGCAAATACCACCAAGGCTGCAATCGCAATTCGCACGCGCAACAGCCGGTCAAAGCCTGCTCCGCCGTAGAGATTCCAGCACCCATCCCGTAGTTTCAAAATCAGCATCATCGCCACCTGGGCGCGCCGCTGCGGTACTCTGAAATGGAGAGACATGCACGTAAAGCAGACAGTTCTGGGTTCGGCCGCCGCGATCGCCAAGGGCATGGGCGTAACCTTCAGGGAGATGCTTCGTCCCACCATCACCGAGGATTATCCGGACGCGCCGGTGAAGTTCCAGGAGCGTTACCGCGGCGTCCACGTTTTGCAGCGTGACGAGAACGGCCTCGAAAAGTGTGTAGCCTGCTTTCTGTGCGCCGCGGCGTGTCCGGCCGATTGCATCTACATTGAAGCGGCTGAAAATACCGGGACCGCCCGTATCAGCGGCGGGGAACGGTACGCCTCGGTTTACAATATCGACTACAACCGCTGCATCTTCTGCGGCTATTGTGTGGAAGCCTGCCCCACCGATGCCATCACGCACGGCCACAATTTCGAGATCGCCAGCTACGATACCTCTACGCTGATCTACCGCAAGGACCGGCTGCTGGCGCCGATGCCGGAAGGCGCGCATTATCCACTGACGGCCAAGGACGGCGAAGCTCCCGCTTCCGAATCCTCTCACTGATCGCCGATTCGCCCGCTACCGCAGCCATCTATGAAGGTCCGCCATTGAGTTCTGGCGCTCCGGTTTCCGCTCTCCATCATTACGCGCCTCGGCCGGGTTTGTATCTCCGTCGCCGGCCCGCGAATTCAAAAGGAGGTCCCGAGCGGCTGGAGGGGCAACCGCTTCGGTCCCCCGCGGGCGCTGACGGGTATCCTCGTCTGGTGGCCGGCGTCGCGGGTTGTCCCCATCCAAGTGCGCTATGGCTGATGCGCCTCGTTCTTGTGTTCCGGCGGTTTCGGATTGGCCTGGGCGATCGTCTGGCGCGGGTGGTTCCGCGATCGTCTGTCCGAGGACCACGCGCCAGACGGAAGCGGCGCGAAGCCATTCCTGGTTGACTTGGTGGTGTGCGCCGCGCTGCGCAGCCGCAATTTCTGGACGCTGCTGCCGATGTATCGCACCTACTGCTGGGGCGGCCATTTCTACATTTCGCCGCTGCACACATATCTGGAAGAAGGGCGCGGTTTCGCCGAGCCGCGGATGGAGGTCTTTTCGACCTTCCCATTTCTGCTTGGCGGCGCCACGGCCTGAAATTCGGGCGGCGCGTTAGTGGAGTCACGGGACTGGCGCTGGCCGGCGGCTTTCTGCTTGCCACCGCGCTGACGTCGAGCAGTTCGCTCGCCATGGTGTTTCCAGCGCTCGCCTATGGGAGCATGGACTTCATGCTGCGCTCCGCATGGGCCGTATGCCTGGATATCGGCCAGCGACATGCTGGCCCCGTCACGGAACCATGAAGATGCCGGGCCAGCGCGGGTCTTTCCTAGCGCCGGACAGCTTCGGATATTTGGGGTATTTTCGCAACTACAACGCGCCGCTGCTTCCGCCGGCGCTATCGCCGCCGGTCGGCGCCTTCGAGTATCAAGTCCCGGCGCGGCGGAACGACCACCGCTGTTCTCCGTATTC
>JBDTAT010000932.1:0-6343 GCA_039924505.1 Bryobacteraceae bacterium | reverse complement strand
GGGCTTCATCTCCTGCTTCATCCGGCCGGTGATGAAACGATGGAGTTCATCCTTGCTGATAATGCTGGCGGGGACGGGCTTCGCGTTTTTCCAGCCGGTGATCCCGCTGAGAACGGCCAGGATTTTTGGCATTTCCGAGAACAATTCACGCGAATCCTCGTCCGCGGTGGTGTGGGCGGCCGCGGGCGCCGCCCGAATCAGCAGACAGGCGGTGAGGAAGCTGACGGCAAGGTTTCGCATGAGGGGCGCTCCTTTCAGCATAACGGACTCGGGATAACCGACGATCGTAATTCCACCGGCGACTCGTAGTAGCCTGGGGTACAATGAAAACTGCGATTCACAAACTTTCTGGAGCGATTCATCTTGGCCGAAGACAAAACTTACAAATCGGAATACGTTGGCAGCGGGACGTTCATCATCAGCAAGCCGAAACGGAAGGCGCACAAGCGCCGTCAGACCAGGCTGAAGAGCCCTAAACCCGGCATGCGCAAGTCCTAGCGCAAACTGGATCGCGCGTTCCGCTTGCACCCGTGAAAATCACCGCGCTTCGTTACCATTCCATCGCGGCCGCCGACCCGCCGCTGCGGAGTTCCTACGGCCGCCATGCTCCCTACGCATTGCGAACCATTGTGGAACTCGACTCCACAGAGGGACTCACCGGCATCAGCGAAACCTACGGTGGCGATGCGCAAATTGCGGCGCTGGAAGCTGCCCGCGCACGCGTCGTGGGCATGGATCCGCTTCAGCTTACCGGTCTTTTCGCCGACCTCACGCGCCGGGAGCCGGAGCCGTCCACGACCGCGGGCGGCCGCACGCAGACCTATCTGGTGCCGGGCGAAAATCCGCTCGATCAATCCACGCGAACGTTCGCCGCGATCGAAATCGCCTGCCTCGATCTCATTGGCAAAGCTTTGAATAAGCCGCTCTGCGATGTGGTGGGCGGACGCGCGCGCGACGAAGCGCCGTTCTCTGCGTATCTGTTTTACAAACACGCCGGCGGTGGTGGGATGGGTGAAGATGCGCGGGAGGACGAGTACGGCGAGGCGCTGGATGTCCGCTCCATGGTGCGGCAGGCGCGGCAGATGGTCGACCGTTACGGCTTCCGTGAGATCAAGCTGAAGGGCGGCGTGCTCGATCCGGCGGAAGAGATCGCCACGATTCAGGCGCTGCGCGAAGAGTTCGGATCGTCCTATCCGCTGCGCATCGATCCCAATTGCGCATGGTCGGCGGACACGTCGGTGGAAGTGGGCGCCGCGTTGAAAGGCGAACTCGCCGGTGGTGGCTACCTGGAAGATCCCACGGCGACGCTGGAGGGCATGGCTGAGGTCCGCCGCCGCCTGCTTGCGGCCGATAACCAGACGCCGTTTGCCAGCAACGTTGCGGTTACCTGCTTCGACGACGTGCCACGCGCGTGGCGTCAGGACGCGGTTCAGATTGTGCTTTCCGATCCGCACTACTGGGGCGGAATCCGGAAACAGCAGCAGCTTTCCTCGCTCTGCGATGTCCTTGGGCTCGGCCTGTCGATGCACTCCAACAATCACCTCGGCGTCAGCATGATGATCATGGCGCACGCAGCGGCCGCGTCGCCCCACTTGACGCACGCCTGCGACACACACTATCCATGGCAGACGGAGATCGACGAAGTGGTGGTGGGCGGGCGCGTGCCGATCGTCAACGGAGTGGTGAGGATTCCAGATAAGCCCGGACTGGGCGTGGACCTCGATCGCGATCAGCTCGCGCGGGGCGCCGAACGTTACCGCAAACTTCCGTATCGCAAGCGCGACGATGAAGCCGAGATGCGCGAGCACGTCGACCCCAATTGGAAGCGTGTGCTTCCGCGCTGGTAGCACCCGGATTTGCCGCCGGCCTGTTATACTGCGCAGTATCTATGGGTCGATTCCGGTTAGCCGTCGGCGCTGTAGCCGCCGCGAGTTTTCTGGCGGTGCTACCGTTGCGCGCCCAGACCGGAGCCGCAAGCTTGCGCGGCGTGGTCCGCGACACCAGTCAGGCCGTCGTCATGCGGGCGGCGGTCACGCTCACCAACGTCGATCAGAACCGCACCTGGACGGCCCTCAGCAATGATCGCGGCGAATACGACATTGAACAAATTCCTCCAGGCCACTATGCGCTAGCGGTCGAGTTACCCGGCTTCAAAAAGTATGTCCGCCCCGGACTCACTCTGGAAGTGAATCAGGTGGCGGAAATCGATGTGACGCTGGAACCGGGCGCGGTCACCGAGACGGTCGAAGTGCGCGCCGAGGCGCCGCTGCTGGAATCCGCGACTTCGGCGCTCGGCGAGGTCGTCAATCATCTGACCACCGTCGCTCTTCCCTTGAACGGCCGGAACGTGATGCAACTGGTGGCGCTGACTCCGGGCATTAACACGCCGCCCAATAGCCGTGGCGCGGCGCCGTTCGCCAGCGGCAACATCGGCTCGGTCGGCTTCTCAGCCAACGGCGGGCGCAATTTGACCAGCGAGGTGCTGCTGGACGGGTCGCCACAGGAAGTGATGGGCTACAACCAGCCCGGTTATGTTCCGCCGCCCGACGCGGTGGAAGAATTCAAAGTGATTACCAACACGATGTCGGCCGAGTATGGCCGGAGCGGCGGATCGGTGGTCAGCATCATACACCGCTCCGGCGGAAAGGATTTCCACGGCGACCTGTATGAATTTCTGCGCAACGACGCGCTGGACGCCAATGACTTCTTCGACAACCGCACGGGAAAGCCGAAGGCTCCGTTCCGCTTCAACCAGTTCGGAGGCACGGTGGGCGGGCCGCTGACGAAATCGCGCCAATCGACATTTTTCTTCTTCAGCTATCAGGGCGTTCGCGAACAGAATCCGGCGGCAAAATTTTTTACGGTTCCAACCGCCGCCATCAGGCAGGGAGATTTTTCCGCCTCCGGCTCCAGCATCTACGACCCCGCCACCATCAACGCGCAGGGCGTCCGGCAGCCGTTTCCGAATAATTCCGTCCCCGCCAGCCGGTTCAATCCCGTGGCTCTGAGGCTGCTGGATTTTTACCCGGCTCCGAACCGCCCCGGCGTCAGCAACAATTTTTTTTCGCAAGCCGGCAGCGTGCCCGCGTCGGACGACTATTCGGTTCGCATCGACCGCCGCATTTCGGCCCGCCAGAATTTGTTCGGCCGCTTCTCGCTCGACAACCAGAACACCGTAACGGCGAACAGCTTTGGCAATATTGCGTCGCCGGATGCCGGCGTGAACGGCGGGCGCAGCCGCAGCGCCACGCTCGACGATGCCTACCTGCTCGGAGGATGGGTGTTGCACGGCAATTACGGCTACATCTATTTCGCCAATCCGCGCGATAGTTCCTCGGAGGGCTTCGATCTCACCACTTTGGGATTGCCCGGCTCGCTCGCCGCCGAGTCGCAGTTCCATATCTTCCCGCTGATTCAGCCGCAGGGCTTCGCCGCGCTCGGCCCCAACGCCACCTTCATCATTGGAAATAAATTCGAGACCCATACCTGGAGCGGCGACGCGCTGAAACTGTTTGGAGGCCACACCGTCAAATTCGGCGGCGTGTACCGGCTGAATCGCGTCTCCAGTTTCCGGCCCAACTCGCCCGCGGGCAACTTCAGTTTTTCCCAGGATTGGACGCGCCAGAGCTTCAACGGCAACGTTGGCGGTAACGCGATCGCCTCCATGCTGCTGGGCTTGATGAGTAGCGGCGTGGTCCAGTACCAGCCGGCGTTGGCCATTGAGGTTCCCTATTTCGGTTTCTATTTTCAGGACGACTGGCGCGCGAGCAATCGCTTGACGTTCAATCTAGGTCTCCGTTGGGATTCGGACCGGCCGATGACGGAGCGCTTCAATCGTCTGGCGTCGTTCAACTTCAACGCGACGCTGCCCGTGCAGGCACCGGGCTTGCCGCCGCTGGTTGGCGGACTGCAATTCGTCGCGCGCAACGGGCTGCCGCGCGGCGTGAAGAATCCGGACGACAATAATTTCGCGCCGCGCATCGGGCTGGCGTTCAAGGTCACCGATCGTTTTGTGATGCGCTCCGGTTTCGGGATCTTCTATAATCCTTCGACGGGCACGGGGCCGGGTGGGCCGTCCGTGGGAGCGCTGACTTACGACGCCACCACCAACGTCACCACCAGCATCGACGGCGGCCGCACACCGTACACCACGCTCTCCAATCCGTTTCCAGACGGCTACAACCAGCCGACGAACGGATCGCAGGGGCTGCTTTCACTGCTGGGCCAGAACATCAATGCCCAGTTCCGGAACGACCGCACGCCGTACTCGGTGCAGTGGAATTACGATCTGCAATATCAATTTGCCGGCAATTCGTTGTTCGATGTGGCGTACGTCGGCAACGCCGGCGTGAAACTGCTGGCGCAGACGCAACTCGATCAGATTCCCGACGCCGATCTGGCATTGGGGCAGGCGCTCACACAAAAAGTTGCCAATCCGTTTTACGGCGTGATCCCGGCCACCAGCAGTATCGGCCAGGCCACCACGACGGCCGCCCAATTGCTGCGTCCGTATCCGCAATTCACCGGCGTGCAGCAAACCTGGAGCTCATTTGCGCATTCCAGTTACAATTCGCTGCAAGTGAAGCTGCGGAAGCGCTACGCCAATGGGTTGCAATTCCTGATCGCGTACACGTGGTCGAAATCGATCGACGATTTTTCTTCGGTGGCCGGCTTCCTCGGCCTGGACAATCCCGGTTTCACCGACAACAACAACCGGCGCCTGGACCGCTCGCTATCGTCGCTCGACGTGGCGCATCACTTTGTGGGCAATTACCAGTACGAATTGCCGTTCGGAAAAGGCCGCCGGTTTTTGAATCGCGGGGGGATGCTGAACGCGTTCGCGGGAGGCTGGAGCGTGAACGGCGTCACGACGGTGCAGAGCGGACTGCCTATCTCCATCACGTCGTCGCTTAACACCACCAACTCGCTCGGCGGCGCGCAACGTCCGGATGCCACGGGTCTGACAACGCGCAGCTCCGGTAGTGTTGGCGCCCGCATAGACAACTACTTCAACCTCGCGGCGTTTGCGCCCGCGCCGCTGTATGCCTTCGGCACGATCGGCCGCATGTTGCCGGACAATCGCGGGCCGTATCTGTTCAACTGGGATCTATCTTTGCTGAAACAAGTGCCGATCCACGAGTCGATGCGCCTGGAGCTGCGCGGCGAATTTTTCAACGCGTTTAACAATGTGAATTTTCAAAATCCCACCGGCGCTGAAACGGTCTATGGCCTGCCGCAGTTCGGCGCTATCACAGCCACCTTCGATCCGCGCATTGTGCAAGTTGCGTTGAAGTTATTTTTCTGACTTTCTTGGCAGCGCCTCGATACTCACGCCGGAAAACACCGCGGTTTCGCGGATTTTTGGGCTGTGGGAGTTGACGAAGAGTCCCGCATACAGATCGCCCGGCAGCGCAACCTGGATGGAGCCGGCCTCCTGCATCGGCTGACCTTCCTTGGCTTGATACAGCGTGTAGACGTTCCCGCGCCGGACCGCGTCAAGCTAGAGCGGCGCGATGCGGTCCGGCGCGACGACCGGAAATCTGAAACCCCGCGTGATGCCGCCCGTGGTTTCGCGAACCTGCAGCGCGGTAAGCCCGTTGCCATGCACCACCGAATCCACATACGCGGACCCAGGTTCCAGACTCTGGCGCAGCATGATTCCCGCTTTGCGATGCAAGGTCGTGCTTGTGCCGGCGAAATGCAGGGTGGCCGTGATGCGCACGTTGCCAGAAATCTTTCGCCACAGGAAATGAAACCGATCGCCGCGGGCCCAGATGTTTTCGCCGGCGCCGCTAATTCGATATTCCTTCTTTGCGGAGTCGAATTCCGTGGACCCCTTGATCGCTGGATTGCCGATATCGGAATCGCCCGCGAAGATCCCGATGCCTCCGGCTGGCTGTGCGGCCGCGAGCGTTGCCGCGCCGAGCAGGAGAAAGCCAAATCGCGCCATGTGGGTATCCGCGTGACTCAACCGTGGACGCTTGCGGCCGACTAAATTAGGGCTCGTCATGAAATAGCCATAGCAACCGCTCCGTCACGTGCCCAGAGGGCACCCAGGCTCTGTAGCCGATTCCGATGGGACGAGATGGTGTTGTTATTTCGTGACAGACGCTGAGGACGCTCTCGTTCCCCTGCGCCAGCGGAGGCAGGGGCCTCCGCGCGGGCGAAGGCGCCCGCCCCACTAAGGCTCCTTGACCTGCGTCGGCTGAGTGCAGGAGATACGCAAATCGCGTCATTTCAGTTTCTTGGTTGGAGCGGTCGCGGGTTTCCGTTCCAGCTCGTCCCGATCCCATCGTGCCAACGTCGCGCCAGCCTCGTACGTGCTTTGGCAGAAATCGAGGAT
>JBDTAT010000931.1:0-4209 GCA_039924505.1 Bryobacteraceae bacterium | reverse complement strand
AAAGCTGTCCAGCAGTCATCTTATCTAGAAGACGGTCGCGGTCTTCCTTCGCTCTGGCCTCTCCGGCAATTGCTGCCAAATCGAGCCACACGTATGCGGAAACATAGTCCTGCGGCACATTTTGCTCTGGGCTGGGGTTGTCAATGTCTCCACCGGCCGCGAGCATCAGCCCGAGTTTCGTCTGAGCTTGAAGTTGATGCTGTTCCGCGGCAGCGGTTAACCATTTCACTGCCTCCGGATAGTTCCGTGAAACGCCCTGGCCAACGTAGTACATCTCGCCCAGCATTGCTTGCCCAATACTGTGCCCTTGGTCAGCGGCCCCACGGCACCATTCAGCCGCTGTGCCGTAATCTTGCGGAATTCCGATACCGTCGTAGTACATCTGAGCTAGATTCCGTTGAGCGTCAGGGTCTCCGCGCTCGGCTGCCATTTGAAACCACTTGGCAGCTTCGGCATTATCCTTCATTACTCCCGCGCCTCCGACGAAATGGATTGTGGCAAGAATAGTCTGTGCGGTCTTGGGGAATATCCACGCGTCCGGCGAGTCCAGAAAGGCACTCCGAATCTGTGCATCGCCCATCACAGCAATAGGGTGCAACAGCCTAACGGCCATTTCGTAATTTTTGGGGACGCCATCGCCGGTATAAAACTTGATTCCGTTCTTGACGTTCTCGGTAATCTCAATCGCGCGTTCACGACTAGGTGCAGCAATTGGAGCCGGGCATTGCGTATCCGCGTCGCATCGGGAATCCCAGGGCGTCAATGAGGCGCTGAACAGTTTCCAAGCGTTCGTGAATCGCTCTGCTAACCCGGGATTAGAACAGTGATATTCTTCCTGCAGGCCGCTGGGGCTGCTAAACATCAGGCATCCATAGAGCATGATCGGGATCTGATAATTATCGCGAAAACGTCGATCAGGACTGCCGTCCTTGTTGGATTTGACCCATGCTTGTCCAACCGTGGTAGCGTCCGCCGGAACGGTCTGATCCTCAATAAAGCGCACCGCTCGGAACGTGAGGTTTACGTCGCGGGAATCAATGAGGGCGAAGGCCTGCTTAGAAGCACGATAGAGAAGAAATCCTGGGTAAATGTAGAGTTCTCCGCCGGTGCGGTTCGGCAAGTGTGGAACTTCCTGTTCCCATTGGATTAGATCGCAGGCGCCCAGTGCGAACGTAACCACCTCGCGTGCGATCGCTTCATCAGCAGCAGAGCGCTCGACCACCCGATCGACCGCGCGGCGTTCAAGCGTATCCCATATCATCTTACATTCTGATAAGGCCGCAAAGTCGTCGCGCATTCGGTAGTACGGTTCCGCCTGTTCCCGATCAACCGCGATCTCCGCTGCCAGTGTGGTAAGCCGGAGCTGCTCTCGCAGTTCCTCAAGCCTCGCGACTGCTGTGTCGGAGGCTACCTTACGAGCCGCAAAGGCTTGACCGCATATTCGCTTCATGAGGAAACCACGTTCCCACTGCTGATAGCGAGCGCGGGCAGTATTGGCTTCGACATTGGCACCTGAAATTTCCATCGCGAGCGCCTCTCGTTCGTCGTAAGCTTCCCTGAGTAGTTTACGTAGATGCCCCATGTTCTCGCTGCCTAGCAACTCCGTGCTAGCGCTGTGTATCTCAGTTATGGGCGGCTGTGTGCGAGTTGATGGTGTTCGGGGTGCAAACGGAGGGGCCGGCGGAACTCCGACCCCTTCTGGGAACGGTGGGTGAACTACTGAGGAGTGCGGGCTGGGAATATCAAGGCGCTCGCGATTCCACAATCCCGTACCGGGGATGTCTACGTTCCGATAGACGCCTCTCGGCCCTACGTTAACGCTCAATGGGGACGCCCCAACTGTGGCGCTTAGGCCGTGGCGCGTCAAGTTCAGTTTGACGCCTGGGAATATTTTAAAAGTCTTGCGAAAGCGCCAACTCATCGAGAATCTCGTTTCTGACCATAGCCTGGATTCGCCGGAAACCTTCTATTGTCCGTACCCTAAATACTGCTGCACTACGTCGCGCGGGTAGGAGATCTCAACTTTCTTCACGGCGCCGCCGACGCCGAAGTCCGCTTTCAGTTCGGGATTGATACCGGCCCAATAGGTCGGCAGATTCAACTTTCGATACCGCGCCACCACCTGGTCGCGCAGTTTCGGATCGAAGTGGACGCCGTAGCTTTCAACCAACGCTTTAATGGCCGCGTAGTCGCCCTCGGCTTTAATCCGCATCAACTCGGTCAGCAGCATGCCGGCGCCGTCGCGCATTTTGCCGTAGTCGCGCACGTAAAAATAAGTCTTGCCATTGCGGTCGGCGCGCGCGATGCCGCCGGTTTTGGCCATGATGTAATTGACGATTAGTTGGCGGTCGCGCTGGTGATCTTCCTCGATGGTGTCGCCCTTGGGGATGCGGCGCAATTGCGTCAGCGCCGCGCGGGCGGCCGAATCGTACATGGCTTTGGCCACTTCCGGGCTCGAGAGCGCGCCCAATTCGCGCAGCTTCGGATCGTTCACGTTCCAGAGCGCCATCAGGTCGGCGCGGGCTTCCTCGAGCGTCGAGAAATACTCCTTCAAGTAAAACGCCGCCTCGTGCGTCAACTTGGGGTCCAGCTTGCCCGAACCGTGGCCGATGATTTCGTGCAGGGCTGTCATCAGATCCTCGGCCTCGTCCCCGTATTTCTTGCCGCGTTCGATTTCGGCCGGCGTGTAGGCAAACTCTTCGAGCGACGAAAAACCGGAGGCGTGCGCCAGCGCGCGCGTGCTGCCGGTAAACAGGAAGCTCTTGCTGCCATATTTCTCGTGAATCTCGTTCTCGTTCGGCAGATTGTCGCCAATAGTATTGACGTGAAAATCGCCGGTCTCAATTACGGTTTCGACGGCCTTGGCCACCGGCGGCTTTACGTTTTGCTTCTTGTACTGCGCGGCCCAGGGGGCGCGATTCTCGAAATATTGCGCATTGCCGGCGATCTTCAGCATCAGGGCGCTCATGCGCGAATCGGTAATGCTGACGAAGCTCTGCGAAGTTCCCTTGGCGCCGCGGGCGTCGCGATAGACCTCGATGAAGCCATTGACGAAATCGACGGTGGCGTTGTTCCGCACCCAATCGGCGTCGAATTGGATCCAGTCTTTTGGATCGCCAGTCTGGTAGTAACGGACTAAATCGGCGATCGCGGTGGCCTGCGGTGGGTCGGCATAGGCGGCCGCTTTGGCGAGACAATCGTTGGCGCGTTTCAAAAACACGGCGTAGAGTCCCGGCGGAACGCTGCCGCCGGGCGTGCCCGCGCGATAGACCTGCTCCGTCAATCCGCCATCCGGCGCTTTCACGAGGCGGGAATTCAGCGGATAGTGTTCGACGAAACCTTTCAAATCGGACAGTTTCACGCCGGAGTAGAAATTATTCCCGCTGGCCTGCAGAATGTCGAGGCCGCCCTGTGGGCTTTTCGCGGTGACCATCGGCTCGAAATTCGCGTCGAACAAGGCAGGCCGTATCGCGTCGAGCGTTCCCGGCAACTCACTCGCGCGTCCGATGCCCGTGGCGCCATTGCGCAGCGCCAGCAGCGCCGCGGCTTTGAATTCGCCGAAGGTGAATTCCGGAAGAAACTTTTGCGCGGTCATTTCGTTGTGATTGCCGCGGTTGGCCCAGAACAATTTCGTGAACGCCAGAATCTTGCGCATCGTTTCCGGCGCAATGCCTTGGGGATGCGCCACGATGGCTTCGAGAATCCGCTTCTCGGTCAAACCATCGGTCGAGAGTTGATCGTAAATAATTGGATCAATCGCGATGGAGGCCTGGGTCAGCCAGTACGCGAGCGCCTGTTCCCGCATCGAGAGGCTATGAAAACTTTCCGCGCGCAGTTGCACGAAGCCGGTAGAGCCGACGCGGTCAACGAGCGAAGATTGCGAGTCCGAGGGCTGCCCGAAAGCAGCGCCGGCCAGCAGGACGCCGGCCACGACACACGCCGGCGCGGCGCGCATGGATAGCGCAAAAGATGCGGCGCGCTTCACCAACCCAATCAGGAACTGTTTCTCGCCGCATTCCGTTTTGCGCGTGTTCCCCAATAGGTTCATATTCGGTTGCTCAGTGCTCGTTGCGAAATAACCATGCCATCTCGCACCATCGGAATCGGCTACCGAGCCGCGACCGCGAGGGAGCGGTCGCTAGGGTGGTTATTTCATGACAAGCCCTACGTTACCAGCGGTTCTTGCTGCCACCGAAATCGCGCCGGCCG
>JBDTAT010000930.1:0-2780 GCA_039924505.1 Bryobacteraceae bacterium | reverse complement strand
AAGCGCGGCTATCGGTTCATCGCGTCAGTCGAGGCCGGTCCTCCCGATAGCCACCCACTCGAACCAACGCAGGAGGCACAGCACGCACTCGGCGCCCTTAAGCCAACGCTCTCGACTGGGCTTCCGTGGATGATCGCAGGTTTTGCATTGGTGGTTGTTGCAATCTCCGCAGCGCTGCTATGGCGCGCCACACGGCCGGGCCCAGAGGGCACCCCTCGGCCCATGATGCGCTTCAGCGTTGACTTGGGACCCCAAGCAATCCGGGGACGGGCAGAGAGCGGTGAATTCTTCAACCCAGTGATCTCGCCTGACGGAACACGTTTCGTCTTCCCCGCGAAGGCGGCGGATGGCAGTGAGCAACTGGCAATGCGCCGCCTCGACCAGTCCATAGTTACCGTACTTGCAGGTACCGAAGGAGCGGTCGATCCTTTCTTTTCTCCGGATGGCCAGTGGATCGGATTCTTCGCCGGCCAGAAGTTGAAGAAGATTCCCCTACAAGGCGGCGGGGTCGTTACGTTGTGCGGTAATGCCGGCCTGGAGCGCGGTGCCTCCTGGGGAGAGGACGGCGCGATCATCGCTAATCTGGATGGATTCCATCTGTTTCGCGTGCCCGCAGCCGGGGGTGAACCGCAGGTCATCGGCAAGCCGGAGCAGCACGGCGAGCGGACCTGGCGTTGGCCGCAGTTTCTGCCCGGCGGTGAGGACGTTTTGTTCACCGGCCTGGTCGCAGCTTCCGGCGCCGCTTTCGGCAGCGCCAACATCGAAGTTCTGTCGCTCAAGTCGGGACGGGTCAAGGTGGTTCGGCGCGGCGGTTATTTTGGGCGCTATCTGCCAAGCGGCCACCTCATATATATCCGTCAGGGAACGCTCTACGGCGTACCGTTCGACCTTGGGCGTCTGGAGACGCACGGCGGGCCGGCACCCTTGGTTGAAGATATCGCCGATTCCAGCCGGGTCTATTTTTCCAACACCGGGATTCTGCTATATGCGAGTGCGGCGACAAGGGTCGCCCCGGTTGCCTGGCTGGATAGCACGGGAAAGTCACAGCGAGTTGTAAGCCCTTCCATCAACCTATCGCGGCAGTCGGAGACTCCTCGCCTTTCGCCGGACGGCAACCGGTTGGCGCTGGCAGTTGCCGGAGACCTCTTCGTTCACGACCTGCAACGGGGCACGGCAACCAGGCTGACCTTCGATGCCGCTCTGAACCGGCATCCGGTCTGGACGCCGGACGGACAGCACATTGTTTACGATGTTCCCGCGAGCGACGGCGAATTCGGCATCTGGTGGATCCGCGGCGATGGTTCGAGCCAGCCTGAGAAGTTGTTCGGCGAGAGAACTCCTCTTTTTGTGTTTTCGATTTCCCCCGATGGACGCACCGTGGCTTTTATTCGGACTGGCAAGGAAAGGGGGTTTGAGATTTGGACGCTGCCGCTGGATTTGAACAATCCGGACCATCCCAAATCGGGAAAGCCCGAGCCACTCGCGCGCGAATCCCTCAGCCAGGTTGACCCCGCCTTTTCACCCGATGGCCGTTGGATCGCATACGTATCTACCAACGGCGCGGGAGTCGGAGGCCAGATTTGTGTGCGTCCGTTTCCGTCCGCGGCCTCGGCGAGCCGGTGGCAGGTATCGGAAAGCGGGGCAAAGTTCCCCGTCTGGTCGCGCAATCGCAGGGAACTATTCTATGTGAATTCCGACAACCGCATCATGGTCGTCCGCTACACGGCCAATCATGACTCGTTCGTTCCGGAGAAACCCCGGCAATGGTCGCCAGCGCCGCTCTTCCGGCCAACTAACAACAGCCTTTGGAATCTGGATATAACACCGGATGGCCGGCGCTTTGTAGTGCTCGCTCCCCCTGAAGCCAGGAGCGACGAGCCGAATACGGTCCACGCAACCATCCTGTTGAACTTCTTCGACGAACTGCGGCGCCGTCTGCCGTCAACCTGAGCTCAGCCGGTGCTGCAGCAAGGTTTCCGATCAAGACGTGGTGGGAAATGTATTACGGGCAACCCGGAAGTTACGGGTCGTTCGCCGGATAGATCCTCACTGACGGCGCAGTGTTTTTTTATTCCCCGCATGTAAATCGGCATTTTGGAGAAGCACTGCGCGGATTGCCCGCAATCGGTCACCCGGTATTTACCAATGTTTGCGTTTTCGATTCAAACTGGCCCACTACCCGAATATTGAAATCCCCGCATTTCAGCCGAGATCCTGGCCGATATTGGCGCGCCGTCTGAGAATCTGTTCGGCCGTGTAGACGGCCGCGATCCAGACAGAGCCGGCGGCGTAACCGGCGATCACGTCGCTCGGGTAATGAACGCCCAGATAGATGCGCGAAAAGCCAATCAGCAGGAAAATCGCCGTCGCGCCAATCCAGATCGTAACCCGTTTTCCCGCCGACGCGACGTGCGAACACAACAGATACGCCAGCACGATATAGAAACAGAAGGCGAGCATGGAGTGGCCGCTTGGAAAGCTGAAGCTAAGCGGCGCCGGCAAGCCGAAGAACGGCACCGGCCGGGCGCGGTGGAAGCTTGCCTTCAGCGCGTAATCCACGATACTCGCGCCTATCACCGCGGCGGCAAGAACCACCGCATCGCGCCGCTTGCGCCGTTTCCAAAAGATGACGAATGCGGCAAGCGTCAGCACGCATACACCGGCGGGCGAGCCCACATCGGTCGTCAATTTCATCGCTTCCGTTAGCCCCGGTTGTGCTTCGGCGTGGACCATCGCGCGAACTTGATTGTCGAAACGCGCCGTATCGTTTTCGAGCACTT
>JBDTAT010000929.1:0-5218 GCA_039924505.1 Bryobacteraceae bacterium | reverse complement strand
CCGCCTCCGGCGGCGGCCCTGGCAGATCGTCAGGCAAAGCGCCCACGGTCCAGAACAGCGCGGGCGAAGTTGGCAGCGGCTCATCCGGCAAACGCTCCCCTACCGGCACGGATTGGCTGTTCGCGCCTCCGAGCAACGCGAGAAATTCCTCGCGGCTCATCCCCCGCATTTTGAAAATCAGAAACGGATCGCGGTCGAATTCCTCGCCCAGCAGGTAGTAAACCGCGGCAATGTGTTTGCACGGATTCGACCAGTCCGGGCAGGAGCATTCGGTCGTCAGATCGTTCCGGCGCGCGGGGAATAGCGAAAGCCGCGCGGAGCCAAACACCGTTTCGATTTCGCGCGGCATCTCGCCGGCCAGGAGTTTCGCGCCGAAGATGGCTTGGCTGGCGACGGCTGCGGCCAGCTTCTGCCACTCTTTTTGCGAGAGCGGCTTTACCTCAATCGAAACGCGGTACGGCGTGGCGCGCGATCCCTGCACGCGCGCCGTGATTACGCCCTTTTCCACTTCAATGGCCAGCACCTGCCCGCTGCGCGCGTACGACCGGCCCCGCTGGAGCCGGCCGCCCAACTGAAACGTTTCGAGCACCGCAAGCCAACGCTTCGCCCACCAGCTTTCGCCGAACTCGCCGCGTTTGGATTGCGAACGGATACCGCCCTTCGCGGCTCGCGGACGCGATGGCGGATAAAAACGGAAATCGTCCCCGGGTCTCATCGTCCGATCCTCATTCTCCCAAAGCTTCCTTGCGCAGCGCGAATAGATTTTTCAATTCCGCATTCGACAACTCGGTCAGCCATGCTTCGCCCGCGCCCACCACGCGGCCCGCGATGTCCTTTTTACGCTCGATCATCTCGTCGATTCGCTCCTCCAGGGTTCCCACGCACAGGAATTTGTGAACTTGCACGTTGCGCGTCTGCCCGATGCGAAACGCGCGATCGGTGGCCTGATCCTCCACCGCCGGGTTCCACCATCGATCGAAGTGAAAGACGTGATTGGCGGACGTCAGATTCAAACCGGTGCCGCCGGCTTTTAGCGATAGCAGAAAGATCGGCGGGCCGTCCGGCGCGGCAAAGCGCTCCACCATGCGGTCGCGTTGCGCTTTCGGCGTGCCGCCGTGCAGATACAAAACCTCGACGCCAAACGTCTCCTGCAAATGGCGCCGGATCAAATCGCCCATGCCGGTGAATTGCGTGAAGATCAGCGAACGGTCGCCGACCTCCAGCGTCTCCTCCAGCATTTCGCCCAAGCGCGCGAGCTTCCCGCTGCGCCCCGGAATGGCCGAGTTATCCTGCAAGAATTGCGCCGGATGATTGCACACCTGCTTCAGCTTCGACAACGTCGCCAGCACCAGGCCCTTGCGCGAAATGCCTTCAGCGGATTCAATGGCCTCGGTCGCTTGTTTCACCACCGCTTCGTAGAGCGAAACCTGCTCCTTGGTCAGCGTGCAGAAGACTTTCATCTCCTGTTTTTCCGGAAGGTCCGCGATGACGGACTTGTCGGTCTTCAAGCGGCGCAGGATAAATGGCGCAGTGACACGGCGCAGACGGGCGGCGGCGGCGCTGTCGCCATACACCTGAATGGGCACGAAGAAACGTTTTCGGAACTCGGCCTGCCCTCCGAGAAAACCTGGATTAAGAAATTCCATGATCGACCAGAGATCCTGGACGTTGTTCTCCACCGGCGTGCCGGTCAGCGCCAGACGATAGCCGCAATCGAGCGCCCGCGCCGCGCGCGCCTGCTTGGTCTCCGGGTTCTTGATGTTCTGCGCTTCATCGAGAATCAGGCCGGCCCATGAGATGGGCTGGAAAAGGTCCAGATCGCGGTGCAGCAGCGCGTAGCTGGAAATAACGACCGCGTGCCGCATGGCGTCCCCGGCGAATGCGTCGCCGCGGCGCCGTGTGGCGCCGTGATGCACCAGCACCGGCAGCTCCGGCGCGAAGCGCGCGGCTTCCTTCTGCCAGTTTCCGACCACCGACATGGGACAAACCAGCAGCACGGGCGCTCCGGGATTTTCGCGATACTCGTGCTGCAGCAGCGCCAGCGCCTGAATCGTCTTACCGAGCCCCATGTCGTCCGCCAGACACGCGCCCAGTCCCCATTGCTTCAAAAATCGCAACCAGGAGTAACCGCGCGTTTGATACGGCCGCAGCGTGCCCAGAAAACCTTCGGGCGGCGGAAGCTCCTCCAGCGTTGCCGTATTCTCCAGGCGGCCGAGCAAATCTCCAATCCACCCGGTCGCGCTGACGCCGTCCACATCCAGCGACCCCGCCATGTCTCCCGCGCCGAATGCCATCCGCACCACGTCGCGCACGCGCGTCTGGCCCGCGGATTTTTTTTGCATCAGCTCCAGCGCGGCTTCGATTTCAGCGGCGTTCACCTCCACCCATTTGCCCCGCACTTTCACGAGCGGCGTCTTCAGGCGCGCCAGCGCAACCAGCTCCGCACGCGACATCTCTTCGTCTCCCAGCGCAGCCTGCCAATCGAATGCGACGATGGCGTCGAGCGTTAGCCCCGTGCCCCCCGCGGCCTTTGGGCTCTTCACGTGCGCGCGCACGGTGAGCCGCGCCTGCGCGCCATGGCGCGTCCACCACGCCGGCAGCATCACACCGAACCCGCTTTGCTCCAGCGCCGGCGCGGTCTGCCGCAGAAACTGGTGCGCGGCCTCCACGTCCAGCACGCAGCCCCCGGGTCTCGCCTCCCGCAAGCTCGCTTCCACCAGCGGGCAAATCGCCGCGGCCTGCCCGAGCGACGTGAGCAGATGCTCGCGAATTCCCGCAATGTCGTTGCCGAGCTTCCCGAGCGAACCCGCGTCGCGTCCCCACGCGAGGGACGCCGGAATCAGCAGACTGGGATCGCGCGCCGCTTGCAACAGGTACGCAATGCGCCAGTCGGTCGATTCGCCCTCCGGCTCCTCCAAGCGGAAACACAACCGGAACGGGGCGCGCGCGGAAACCTGGATCGGACGCTGCCATTGCTCCGCTTGCGCCGCGAGCGTTTGCAGCTCGGCGCGGTCGCCGGCAATAGCGGGCGAACTGGTGGTGAGGGCGTGAATCCAGCGGTCGTGAACGCTTTCCGGAATTCCCGAAATGCGGCGGTCACGGGAGCGAACCAGAGCGTCCACCGCGGCGTCGAGGAATCCGCGGAGCGCAGCTTGCGGCGGCTCCGCCGGCGATGCGGCTCCATCCCATGCGAGGGCGCGCGCGGCGGCCGGCATCGCCTCCGCCAGCACGCGCAACTTCTCCGCGTCTTCTCCCGCGGCGACGGCTTTCCACCGGGCCATATAGGTCTCGGATTCCAGCTTCACGCCGGGAAGAAACTGGCCGCGCATCACCAGGCCGGCGGCGAAGCGCAGCGCCGATGTCCAATAGCTGAGATCGACCGCAATCACCACGCCGGGCGCAAGCAATCGTTTTCCGAAGCACGCCGCCAGCGCCTGCAGCATCGTCTCGCCCGTCACCGCCAGCACCGTGACGCGCCACGCCATGAGTTCAGGCGCATCCGGAGTGGCCGCGCCCTCGCCGACCAGCGCCGTCGACGGAAGCGCCCGGCCCTGGAGCGACGGCAGCCACGCAATCGCGGACCGCGCATTCCGCGCCGCGGCGCCGGAGAGCAGACGGGCGTTCTCCGCCAGTTTTTCCAGCGCTTCAGGTCCGGCGTCGAGCCACGCAGTAGCCAGTTTCTTCCGCCCGACGCGCGGCGGTTGCGTTGAGACATCCTGCAAAGTTTCGGAAGACTCGCCCCAAATTAGAAGTTGCCCATCGCGGGCGGCGCCGTGCAGAACGATCATCGCGTGGTCTTCATTCTACCAGCGCGCGCGGCGAAGAATTAACCAACGCAGTGAAAACTCTGCGCGTTACCGCAGACACACCGGGAGTGGCAGGCTCACTCAGCGTGAACACCTGCGAGCGGCTTGTGAACACTCTCGTTTGCGAGGATGGCAGAAGCACGCAACGTATAATCGTGGCGGCCGGGAAGCGAATACGTAAATCCTGGGTAAGGAGTTCTTGGAATGGATGCAGGAAACAAATGCCGCCTCGCTGGTCTTGCGGCCGGCCTCGCTCTTCTGGGCGCCAACGCGTTCGGCCAAGTTCCCACGGCCAGCCTGACGGGTCTGGTGAGGGACCCCTCGGGCGCGGTCGTTCCCGGAGCTCAATTGCGGATCGTGGACAACGCGACGCGCACCGGAAGATCGGCCTCGACGAACAACGACGGCTATTATTCGTTTCAGCTTATTCCGCCCGGCGATTACCGGCTGACAATCCAGAAGACCGGTTTTCAGACCCTCGTGCAGGCGAACGTCCAATTGAACGTGCAGCAAAGCGCCCGCATGGACTTCACGTTACCGCTGGGAACGTCGCGCCAGGAAGTGACGGTCGCCTCCGCCGCTCCCCTTCTTCAGAATGACACCTCTTCCATCAGTCAACTCGTAAGCTCGAAACAAATAGCGGACCTGCCGCTATTGGGCCGCAACGCTTATGCGTTGGTGCAACTGGTTCCCGGAGCTTTTGTTCCCGCGTCCTATAACAACCTGCCGGTGGATTTTATCTCGCAAACATATGTTTCCATCAACGGCGCGCGGGCGAATCAGAATGCGTATCTTCTCGATGGAATCGGCAATGTAAATACCCTCACCCTCGGCCCCGCGGTTTACCCGGATGTGGACGCCGTGCAGGAATACCGCGTCACGACAAATAATTACGGCGCCGAATATGGCCAGGCCGCGGGCGGCGTTTTCAACGTGGCATCCAAATCCGGACCCAATCGCTTTCACGGCGACGCCTACGATTGCTTCCGGAACGACGGTCTCGACGCCAACGATTTCTTTTCCGACCGGGCGGGTCTCGCTAAGGCTCCTTTCAGGTTCAATCAGTTCGGGGCCACGGCGGGAGGCCCGATCCGGAAGAATAAAACGTTCTTCTTCGAAGCCTACGAAGGCGTGCGGGAAATCCAGGGAGTAACATTCGTCGACACAGTGCCCACCTCGGCCCAGAGGCAGGGCGACTTCAGCCGCACGTTTAATAGCGGCGGGAAGCTGATTCAGATCTTCGACCCGTTCAGCACGGCGCCCGATCCCGGCCATCCGGGACAATTTATTCGCACACCCTTTGCCGGCAATCCGGTGACCAATACCAACAACTTCACTTCGGCGACTCCACAGGGCATCCATAAGGACGACTTTTCCGTGCGAGTCGATCAATACATCAGCGACAAGCAGCG
>JBDTAT010000928.1:0-4049 GCA_039924505.1 Bryobacteraceae bacterium | reverse complement strand
GCTCCACCGAATGGTCGAAAAACGTCTCCAGCAAATGCCGCAGCGCCGAGAGCTTCGCTTTTTCCCGGGCCACCGTCGGCACATAGACGTACTTCAGCGCCTTCTCTTGATGCCGCACGTGCCCCTTTTCCTCCAGCACCCGCAGCTTCGCCCGCACCGCCGAATAGCTCGGTGGATCGGGCAGCGCCGCCTGAACCTCCGCCGCTGTCGCCCGCCCGCGCCGGTAGATGACGTCCATCATCTGCCGCTCTCTGCGGCTCAACGCCGCATGTCCCGCTTTAGCCATCCCGCCTCCTTGAATGCTACAAAAGCAACATCATGCTGCAAAAATAGCATCAAAGCGCGGTTTTGTCAAGGCCCAAGCCGGCAAACCGGCTCGTGTGTTTCCAGCCGAGGACGCCGCCCCGTTCTGTGCGCCCAGAATGGATCTCCGAGCCGCCGCCGGAGGGAGCGCTTGCAGGCCGAACGACAGCCTCTCGCGGTTCAAGACCTGAGTTGAAGGCCGTTGGTAATGATGGTATTGTTAACTTGTGACACTGCGCTTCAATGAAGCGAAGGCCACGCAGGCCGCCGCTCACCTACTTCGGCTGCGCGGACGACGCATGAAATATCTGAAGCTCATCAAGCTCCTTTACATCGCAGACAGAGAGGCGCTGGCTCGATGGGGCAAGCCAATCACCACGGATCGATATGTAGCGATGAAGGAAGGTCCGGTGGTCAGTAATATCTACAATCTGATTGGATCTGAGCCGCCACCCTATAATCAATCGATCTGGCACGCGCACATCGTTACGGTTTCCGACTGGGACGTTGAGCTTGTCTCCGACCCGGCAAGTGACGAATTGTCACTAGCTGAAGAGAAACTCTTGAACGAGGTTTTCGAGATTCACGGCCATAAGAACCGATGGGTGCTCGTCACTGAGACGCACAAATTCTCAGAGTGGAAAGACCCCGGAACCAGTTCGACTCACATCACGTATCGGGAAATACTGAAGGCCGTCAATAAGAGCCATGAAGAAGTCTCTGCAACTCTCGAAGAGTTGAAGTCGATCGCATCGGCGCAGCGTGTGCTTCATCCAGCATAGATGCATTGCGGAGACACACTCCTCATCCCCGCGCCTGGAAGCTGCAACGAGACCCCGCATCTTTGGATAGTGCTTACTGAACCAGACCCGCTTTGCGCTATTGTGTGCCTATCCACGCTCCGCTACAGTAAAGACCAGACCATACTACTGCGTGCGGGCGACCACAAATTCGTCCGCAAGGATACCTCCGTTCTGTACATGTATTCTGAAATCGTTGACTCAGAGCATCTCTTAAGGCAAGTTTCCGAAGGGGCGGCCATTTTTCACGAACCGTGCCGGGCGGACATCTTGAAGCTCATTCGGGATGGCGTTTTTGCTTCGCCGTGGACGCCCCGCAAGGTGCAAAACTTCTGCCGGAATAGATGGTAGTTTTGGATAAACGCGCCTTTCAGACGCTACCCGTTCCTCCCACTAACCAGGACTGGTAATCTAGTAAATAACGCACTCACCATGAAGCGAATAGTTTTTCCTCTATCCCTCCTGCTCGCGATTCCCGCGCTTCTACCGGCGCAATCCTTGCAGGATTTTGAAAAGCGGGTCACCGAGTTCACGCTCTCGAACGGCATGCACTTCATCGTTCTGGAGCGGCACGACGCGCCTGTCGTCTCTTTCAACTCCTATGTGAATGCCGGCGCCGTCGACGATCCGAGCGGTGAAACCGGCATCGCCCATATGTTCGAGCACATGGCCTTCAAAGGCACCCAGACCATCGGCACCCGCAATTATCCGCTAGAAAAGAAGGCTCTCGACGAGGTGGAGCGCATTTACGATCGTCTCGACGCCGAGCGCAACAAAGGGCGGCACGCCGATCCGAAAAAAGAAGCAGCCATCGAAGCCGAGTTGAAGACCGCCATGGATAAGGCCAACAGCTACGTCGTGCCCAACGAGTTCGACCGTATCGTCGAGGAAAACGGCGGCGTCGACATGAATGCCGGCACCGCGGAAGATTCCACGAATTATTTCTACAGCTTCCCCTCCAATCGCCTCGAGCTCTGGTTTTTGCTCGAGTCGCAACGTTTCCTCGATCCTGTCTTCCGCGAATTTTATAAGGAGCGCAGCGTCGTCCGCGAAGAGCTCCGCATGCGCGTCGAATCCAGCCCCCAAGGCCGGCTGATTCAAATGCTGCTCGCCACCGCGTTCGCCGCGCATCCCTACAAAAACACGGCCGGCGGATGGCCCAGCGATGTCGATAACTTCCGTCTCACCGAAGCCGTTCGTTTCTATAAAAAGTATTACGTTCCGGCGAACATCACGATCGGTATCGCCGGCGACGTAAACCCCGCCGAGTGCAAACGCTTCGCCGAAAAGTATTTCGCCCTGATTCCAGCCGGTCCTACGCCCCCTCCGGTCCGCACCCTCGAGCCGCCTCAGCGCGGCGAAAAGCGCGTGGAGGTCGAATCGCCTTCGCAACCCCTGCTCGTCGCCGCCTACAAGCGGCCCGATCAGAATGATAAGGACGATCCGGTGTTCGACGTCCTTAGCGAGATTCTTTCCAGCGAGCGCACCGGCCTCCTGTACCAGGACTTGGTCCGCGACAAGAAAATCGCCCTCGGCGCCTTCGCGCAATCGAACTTTCCCGGCGGCAAATACCCCTCGCTTTACCTGTTTTACGTCGTCCCTTCGCTCGGTCACACCATTGCCGAGAACGAGAAGGAATTGTATGCGGCCATCGAAAAGCTGAAAACGCAGCAGGTGGACGAAGCCACCATGAAACGCGTCCGGACGAAAGTCCGCGCCTCCCTCATCCGCCAGCTCGATAGCAACTCCGGTCTCGCCTCCGAGCTGACCTTCTACTATGTAAATTACGGCGACTGGCGCAAGCTCTTCACCGGCCTCGACGACATCGACAAGGTGACGGCCGCCGACGTTCAACGCGTCGCCCGCGAATATTTCATCCCGCAGACACGCACGGTCGCCTACACCATTCCGCCAGCCAAGGGAGCGGCCCAATGAAGGCTCTAGCGCTTCGACCGCGGAATTCGGAAAATATCGGGCAACCGCTTGCCGCCGCGCGCTTCATACCGAGCCGCGACCGTGAAGGAGCAGTTGCAGATCGAAAGGGAACCATCTCGCGGTCGAAGGCTCTAGCGCTGGCCATCCCAATGTTACTCGCCAGTGTCATTCAGGCCCAGTCCGAAGGCGTCGTCATACGCGACGTCAAAAACCTGCCCTCCTGGACCAGCCTGAAATTTCCGCCACTAAAACAGATCTCCATCCCCAAGCCGGTTACGTTCACTATGCCCAATGGGATGCGAGTGTATCTACTGGAGGATCATGAGCTGCCGCTCGTCAGCGGCTCCGCGCTGGTGCGCACCGGAAATCTCTTCGATCCGGCCGAACAGCATGGGTTGGCCGAACTCACCGGCTCCGTCATCCGCACGGGCGGGACGAAATCCAAAACCGGCGACCAGCTCGACGTCCAGTTGGAAAACGTCGCCGCTTCGGTTGAATCGCAGATCGGCGAGTCCACCGGCAGTGTATCTTTCTCCTGCCTGCGCGATAACACCGCCGAGGTCCTCGCCGCGTTTCACGATGTCCTGACGCGGCCGGAATTCCGCCAGGACAAACTCGATCTCGCCGAATCGCAACTGCGCAGTTCGATTGCGCGGCGCAACGACGACGCCGGAGGCATTCTCTCGCGTGAGTTCGAATCCGTCCTCTATGGCCGGGATACCCCGTATGGATGGGAAATTGAGTACGCCGACGTGGACCGGATACACCGCGGCGATCTGATTCGCTTTTACCAGCGATACTTTTTTCCCGCCAATATCATGCTGTCGGTGTACGGCGATTTCTCCGCCGATGACATGAAAGCGAAACTTGAAACGCTGTTCGCCGATTGGAACTATCGCCAGCCGCCCGTGCCGCCGTTTCCGCCCGTTACCGCCAAGGCCGCGCCCGGCATTTTTGTGGCGGACAAGACCGACGTCACCCAGACATTCTTCGCCGTTGGTGAACTGGGTG
>JBDTAT010000927.1:0-6177 GCA_039924505.1 Bryobacteraceae bacterium | reverse complement strand
ATTACCCGCCGCAATGCTTCCATCCGTTAGAGTGAGTTCGAGGCGGAGCGGGACGGCCTCTCCGATGGCCGCGGTCTCCGGGATCTTCACCAGAACCTCCCAGACCCCAGGTGATTTGACAGACACGGACTCGGGGCGAACCGCGACCTCGCCGATAGAAACCTGCAACCGGGTAGGGTCGGTTACGCCGCCACTTCCCAAACCGGTCGCCAGGATAGAAATCGGATCCCGGCGCACCGCCGGTTGGCTGGGCAATTCCGGCGAGCGGTGCATCAGCACCATACTGGACGCGCTTGCGAGCGCCATGCCCTGACCGGTTCCGGTCCCGTCGAGGGAGAAGATTCCCGGCGCCGCTTCCGCCATCGTCTCGGTAAGCGTGTTCGAGGAACGGGCTCCGCGCCGCGCCTGAACGCTTAGCGGCGTTCCGGGAGGCAGATCCGGACAGACGAATGCGATCTCTGTATCGGAACTCCCCGTTACAACCGCGAATTCACTGTTTACGGAAATCTTCACGTCGTCTCCGGAAGCGCTCTTTCCCAATCCGACACCAAGGACTGCGGCCATGGATCCCGGACTACAGGCCCCATCGGAGGCGCGGCTGGCAGCGTTAACCAACTTGACGATCTTGGGCGTGCCGGAAACCACGTCTACCGGCACGGTGACGGTCGAAGTCTGGGCCGCGGAGTTGGTGGCGGCGAATTCGACAGGATAGGTTCCGGCCGGCACTGTACCCGGTTCCCAAGAGAATTGCCCCGAGGCAGCGTCAAAAGCTGCCCCGGCCGGGAGCTTCGGCGCCGACAGAGAAATCGGCAGGTCCTGAGGATCGTAGCCGGACACCATGAAGCTGACCGGCTCGCCGTCGATGGATGTCTGGCGGCCCGGCGCCCGGATAGCGGGGGCATTAGTGCCGGCGGCGAGGATGGTGATTGTGGCGTGTATGGAACTGCTTCCCAGGGAAGCTGTAATTGTGACGGCGTGAGGTTTGGCCGACGCTACGACCGAAACCGTGAACACCACGCTCGATTGTCCAGCCCGTGCCGTCACCGAGGCGGGCGCGTTGAGCACCTTTGCATAATGGACCACGCGAATCGTAGTGTCGGCGGGTGCGGGGGCGTTCAGCGACACGGTGCATTGAGTGGACGATCCAGGCTGAACGCTCGACGGCGTGCAGGAGAACGAGCCCACCAGCAAAGGAACCACCGTCAGGCTAACCTTTGCCGAGGAAACTGCCACGGAAGCTGTGATCGAGGCGGTTTGTTGCGATGTAACCGAAGAAGCCGACGCCGCGAAATTCGCGGAACTGCTCCCGGAGGGAACGGTGACGGACGCCGGAACAGTCACCAGCGCGCTGCTCGACGAAAGCGACACCACCACGCCGCCGGACGGCGCGGAGGATTGCAATGAGACCGTACAGTTGGTCTTCGCGCCGCCCACCACGGTGGTGGGAGTGCAGCCGATCGCCGAAACCGCGATCACGGCAGGAGGCTGTAGTGTGACGGTGACAGCTTTCGAGATTCCACCGTAGGCGGCGGTAATCTGCGCGGAGGTTTGGGCGGTGACCGCCGAAGCGGCCGCGGCAAAGGTAGCCGAGAGGGCGCCGCTCGCCACGACAACCGACGCCGGGACGACCAGGCTCGTATTGTTACTAGTCAGGGTGACGGACGCTCCGCTTGAAGATGCGGGAGAACTGAGAGAAACGGTGCAGGTCGTGGATCCGGCGCCGGTGATCGTGGTGGGAGCACACGACAGGGCGCTCAATTGGGCCAGCGAAGGTTGAACGATTACGGTCGCCGTAGCCCGCGAGCCCGCCTGAGTGGCGGTAATGGTAATGGGCTGGGGCGTGGTGACGGAACCCGATGCGGCGGTAAAGGTTGTGCTGCTGGAACCGGCGGGCACGGTCACCGAAACCGGCACGGTAATTGCGGCACCCGATGAACTGAGCGTCACGGCAAATCCGCTGCCCGATGCGGGCTTGGACAGTGTGACCGTGCAGGTGGAGGATGCGCCGGATACCACCGTTGACGGTGAACAGGCGAGCGAGGATATCAGGACCGGGGCGACCAGAGTCAGTGCCGCAGTCCCGGAGGTTCCGTTCAGAGACGCTTTCAATTGAGCAGTGGAATCCGCCGTGATGGCAGCCAGCGCGGCGGTGAACGTTGCGCCGGTCTGACCGGCGGGAATCGCCACGGTAGCCGGAACGGTGACGGATGCGTTGTTGCTCGTGAGCGCTACGGAGGCTCCTCCGGCAGACGCAGCGACACTGAGAGTGACCGAGCAGGTAGTGGTTCCACCCGAGAGGACGGCGGAAGGAGAGCAGGTAAGCGCCGCGATTCCGGGAATCGGAGTAATCGTAAACGCCGCAGTGCGGCTGGTCCCGCCGGCCGATGCAGTGAGGATCGCGGACGTCGAGATGGTAACGGATCCCGCCGTGGCGGAAAATGCGGCGCTCAACGAACCGGCAGGCACTGTCACGGACGCCGGGGCAGTGAGAGCCGCGTTATTGCTCGATATAACGACTGCCGCTCCGCCGATAGGCGCTGCCTGCGTCAATTGCGCGGTGCAGGTGGATGAGGCCATCGACGCCAGCGTCGTTGGACTGCAAGTGAAGGTGGACAGGGCCGGAGGCGGCGTTATGGTCACCTGGACCGACCCGGCCGTCGCCGTCAACGGAACAGACATGCCGGCCAGGTTGGACGCGCTCTGTTGCACCACTTGAATCGAACGGACGGTCTTGGAAGAGCCGGTAGCGAGAGTCGCGGACACTACCGCAACGACGCCGTCGCCCTCCGAATTGGCGTTTAATCCATAGACCACACACATGCCGGAACCGGCGCTCAGGTTGCACGTAATCGATTTGGAGGCGCCAGTGGAGTCCGCTCCGGGCACGACGCTGATGGCGCTGAAATCCAACGGGTCGTAAGTCAAATCGAATTGCACGCTGGCGAGTTTCGCTCCCAGGGCGGTGCCTGAAAGGGAAAGATTTAAGGGAACGCTGGAGCCGGCGGCGCCCGACCCGGAACTCAAGGAGAGCGCATCGGTTTGACAGAAGGCGGCGTTTGGCATCGTCAACATAACCGCCACGGCAAAAAACGCTGAATATCTAATACTAGTACTCACAGGACTATAGTAACATACAGGGATAACCGGACACGGTGGGGAGAAAACGGGATTGGAAACACGAAAAGCCTTGATCGCCGTTCGAAAACTCCTAACGTAGTACTCAGGCGTTAACGACCGTAGACAAGCTAATCGACTGAAACGTATGGAGATAATTTCTACGGACTCGATTCAACCTGGATTAGGTTAGAGGGGCAACCCGAGCAGTAGGGAATGGAAGCGCCGTGACTTGACTCCACTGGCTACTTTGCGTCGAGGATAAAGGTGGGGGCTAATCCAGCGGTTGTAGAGAACCCGGAGGTTCCTACCGCGGAAAGCCAGGTGGAGCAACCCTGCACTTTACCGAGGAACGAGTGCGGCTGCACGTCCACGCGCATTTCGTGCATGCGCAGCGCGCCGAATTCGAGCACGGGGAACATCTCGAGCACCGGGGCCGTGGTTTCCTGCACAACATACGGGTTGCGGGCGGCTTGGCGCATCGCTCGTTCCCAACCGGCGTCGTCGTTCTCCGATCCCTGGAAGGAGTGCAACTCGCCGCTCTCTTCATTGGGGCGCAGCACCAGCCGGTCGCGCCGCTTCTGAATGAAATCCATCAGGTCGATGTTCTTCCCGTGATAGGTGGTCTTCCCGGGCCGCACCATGCGCGTCCAGGGAATAAAATCTTGAATCGCCTTGCGCTCGACCGCGGGAAACCCGGAGGTGATGGTCTCGTCGGTCAACAGATCGAAGATCGCCTTCTTCTGCGCCAGCTCGCTGCGGAAGTTGTTCACGACGCATACAGCGCGGTCGCGATAGGCGCGCACCAGCGGATGCGAGAGGTCGAACCGCACGAGAAACTCCTGCACTTTCACGCGGCGGTAGACCAGGTCGATCTCGAAATTTTCCGCGCGGAGCGCGCCGCCGCGGTAATCCAACTCGTCGGGCGAAACCACGCGTGTTTCGTAACCCTCGCGGCGGAACATCTCGGCCAGCAACTCGTACTCACCGGACTCCGCGGTCTGAAAGGGCTGGCGGAATTCGAGTATCGCGATGCGCGGCTTCTTCTGCTTGCCGCCGTATTCCTTAAAAGCTTTCAGAAGAGCGGCCAGCAGATGGCGGCTACTGGAAATTTTCGACAGCTTGTACTTCTTCCGCAATTCCTTAACCGGGGCGGCATCGTAGAACACATCCGCCAGCAGCTCGCCGTAAGCGACGCCCGTCGGCGTATCGGCGTGGTAGTCCACAACCCGCAGCGTGCCATTATTCAGATGCGTGTCGAGCAGCGACGTCACGGCCAGAAATGGATACCCTGGATCTACCGCGGCCAGCATTTTCTCGGCCGGAAGCAAGTGCATGCGCGTGAGCAGGGCGGGATTGCCGAGGGCCAAACGTTCGGTGCGGTTAATCGCACTCGACAGGGAATCGGCCGCTTTCACCAAACTGGAATACTGGCGCCGCGAGATGAAATGCGGGCGAAGCACCGGGGAAACCGGGCGTCCCGCGACATAGAGGTTTTGCTCCCTCATGCGGCTCTGCAGGGCCTCGGCCCATTGCAGATCCTTATAGGGTTCGGTCTCGAGTAGTTTGTGATAGCGGGCGACGGCGTCGCTCAACTGCGTCATCGGATACTCTTTCTAAATCTCAGTATCGCACGGGCGGACTGAAAAGTGAAGCAACTGGAAGTAGGATTACCAATCTATCCTATTAAAAAAGAACGAGTTATTTAGTTGTGGAGCGGGTTATCCGAAACGCTCGGAATGGGGTGAAACCGGGAAATTGGCAACGAAATTGCTTCTGCGGCGCCTTGACGGGCGGACTGAGGCGCGAGATAGATCCTGGATTTTCGATTGCGAGATCCGGCACGGATAGGCCAACGGTTTGCTTACGCGCGCGGCTCGGAATGGGATTTCTGGCCGCCGGTCAGCTCTTTTTCTTCCGGCTGCCGGCCCAACCTTCCTTGATCACTTGGCGGCCCCGTCCGAGCGCCAGCGCTTTCGCGGGGACCGGATCGGTGATCACCGAGCCGGCGCCGACGTAGCTCTCCTCGCCGACCTCCACCGGGGCCACCAGGGTCGAGTTACTGCCCACAAACGCGCGCGCTCCAATTTTTGTTGTGTGCTTCCGCACACCATCGTAGTTGCAGGTAATCGTGCCGGCGCCGATGTTGACGCCGGCGCCGATTTCCGCGTCGCCCAGGTAGGCCAGGTGCATAGCCTTGGCGCCGGCTCCCAACCGGGTCTTTTTCAACTCCACAAAGTTGCCGATGCGCGCGCCGGCTTCCACGCGATTGTCCTGCCGCAGCCGGGCGAAAGGTCCCACATGCGCGCCTGTTTCCACACGCGAGGCTGCGATCAGCGTGAAGGCGCCAATGTCGACGCCGTCGGCGATTTCGGAATCGCGCAGGATGGCTCCGGCGCCGATGCGGCAATCTTCTCCGATCGTGGTTGCGCCGAGAATCTGAGTGAACGGCTCGACGATGGTGTCGCAACCAATCGACACCGGCGCGTCGATGGTCACCGTCTCCGGCTTCTCGATGGTGACGCCGGCCAGCATCAGCTCGCGCACCTTGCGCTCGCGGAAGATGCGGTCGGCAGCCGCCAACTCGACGCGGGTATTGATGCCAAGCAACTGATTCGAGTCGTCGACATGCAGCGCACCGGTTGAATAGCCGTGGCGGCGGAAGATTTCCACCATGTCGGTAAGGTACAACTCGCGGGAGGGATTGTCCGGCTCCAGCTCCCCAATGTGCTTCCACAACAGGTCGGCGCGGAAGCAGTAGATGCCGGGGTTCGCCAGTTTAATCGCCAGTTGCGCAGGCGTAGCCGCGCGCTGTTCGACGATGCGCGACACCTCGCCGCGGTCATCGAGAAGAATGCGGCCATAACCGGTGGGGTCCTCAAGCGTCGTGGTAATCAACGCCGCCGCGTGATCGGCGGAGTGTTGGCGGTCGGCCAGCCGCCGGAGCGTCGCGGCCTCCAGCAGCGGACTGTCGCCGTAGAGCACCATAACGCGGCCGCCGTCGGGCGCGAGCATTTCGCGGGTTACCAGCACGGCGTGGCCGGTTCCCTTCTGCTCCGCTTG